>JBDTXF010000516.1:0-2718 GCA_040006355.1 Nocardioidaceae bacterium
CGTGGTGCGGCACGACAAACACGGCCAGATAGATCATCTCGAGGATCGCGGCGGGAGGTAGATCTGCTAGGCACCCGTCCAGGCGGTACAGGACATGGGGCGCCCCCCGTCGTGGCCTCCGCCACGCGTCGAGATCCACGTTCTCGCGGCACGCCAGCACAACGTCGATCGGCTTCCTCTCCGCCGCCAACCACTCTCGCAATCGACGCGTGTCCGACTCCGAGGTCATGGGTCGAAAGTGCGCTCGAGCGCGTGCAGGATCCCTCGGGTGAGCAAGCCGACGCCCTGGTAGAAGTGCGTCTGGGCATGGGTGGCCACGTGGTCGAGGCACTCCTCGGCCCAGAGCAGCAGGTGCTCCCCCACGAACAGCCCGACGGCATCGCACTGCTCGCGGAGCAGGTCGTCATCCCCGAGCTCGGCCGCCTCCAGCGCCCGCATGATCAGGAACGAGACGAACCCGAGCTCGAGACCGATGTGATCATCGGGCTCCCTACCTTCCGCGGGAGCCGAAAGCCCGTAGCGGTGGTACCACTCCCGGACTGCCAAGGTCTGGCTGCCGAAGGTCAGATGCTCGGGATTGAGATACACCGACTCGTACGGGCACGCCAGCACCCGCTCTGGTCCCAGGAACAGGCGTTGATGGTCGAGGTAGATCACCTGGAGTGACTCCCTGCTGGCAAACGAGGCCGCCAGCTCAGCCTGACCCACCCGGTCCTGGAGCGACTCGAGTGGCCACTCCGCCAGCACACCAGGTGTCGACAGCTGGGCAAGCAGGACACCGTCGGGTGAGTCAGACAGGACTCGCGAGGCGAAAAGGGTGGCAGCGGCACAGGCATCCAGCTGCTGCAGCTGCACGGCGGGCTCGGTGTCGACAGACGACTCAGACACGGGGGCTCACATCCCCACGCGTGTACCGCTGGCGTAGAAGAGCATCCGCCCGATGACCTCGCTCGCGAGAGCGGCCGAGAGGGCAGTGGCCGCAACGGTGACCAGTCCACGCTGTGCGATCGCGCCGAGCGAGAGCCGGACGAGGAAGAGCGCGAGGATGGTCAGTGCGACGAAGCCCAGCACGGCCTGCACGATGGCGAAGCCACCGTCGGTGTTGACCAGGGTGTTGATGGATGCCCGGGCCGCAGGATCCTCGCTGCTGGCGAGTTCTCCCAGGGAGCTGAGCATGTTCACGAACTGCAGCCCGATCATCAGGATCGACCCGATCGCTATGCCGCGCACAGAGTTGAGGATCAGACGCTGCGAGGCAGTGTCGTCGCTTCCACGACGGCCCCGCGCCGCCGATGCCACCACGAGAACGACCCCCACGGCCAGCGCACCGAGGAGGAGGCTCGTGAGGTAGAAGGTGACCGTCGTGTGCCAGGTGTCCCACGCCACGATCGTGCGCAGCGAGTAGACCCGCCCGATGACGTAGACCAGTGCCATACCCACGGCTGCGGTGAGGATTGCCAAGGCCTGGCGAGCCCGCGCGGGCAGCCACTTGCGCCACTGGCACAGCGCAAAGGCAGCTCCGAGGCCCGCGAAGACCATTCCCACCGCGATCTCACGGCTCAACCACGACGAGTCGAGATGGCGGAGCGCGTTCGCGGCCCGCAACCACCTGCCGAGGTGGAACACCGAGGCCAGGAATCCCAGCGCGAGGAGCGGTCCGATCGCATACAGGGCGGGGTCACTCACCCGATCCATGGTCGTGGGCGCCACCCGGATGCCGAGCAGGTGGATGAGTCCCAGCACCACGAACGATCCGGCCGACATCTGCGCAATGATCGTGAAGATCACCAGCGGAGTCTCGTCGAGCATGCTCAGATCTCCCGCGGGTTGGCGAGCGAGCCGGTGCCACGCCCCGAGGCCTGTGCGTCCTTGTGGGGGGTGATGACGAGGTTCGGCCGGGTCACGCTGGCGACGGGCAACGGCTCGAGTCCGCTTTCGGTGCCGTACTTCTCACGGAGGTCGTCGACCTCACCGAAGTCGAGCACGCGGGAGGGACAGGCGTCCACACAGGCGGGATTGCGGTCCTCCGCAAGGAAGTCGGCGCAGAAGTCGCACTTGGTCATGACGCCTTGGGCAGCATTGAACTGCGGGGCACTGTAGGGACAGGCCATCTCGCAGTACCGGCATCCGATGCAGATGTCCGGGTCGACCGAGACGATGCCGTTGTCGCCTCGATGCATCGCCTGACTGGGACAGACCTCCATGCAAATCGCGTCCTCGCAGTGGTTGCACGAGACCGAGGTGTAGTAGGTGAAGGCGTCGGCCCGGAACGTCCCGTCGGCCTCATTCACCTCCGTCGAGCCACCGGAGTACTCCGCGACCCGGCGCCAGAGCACACCCTCGGGCAGGTCATGCTTGTCGTTGCAGGCGGTCTGACACGCCTTGCAGCCGGTGCAGTTACCTTGGTCGACGTAGAAGCCGAGCTGCTTGTAGGTCGTCATGAGGCGCCTCAGACTCTCTTGATCTCGACGAGGTTGGAGTGCTGACCGTTTGCCTTGCTGTAGGACGTGGGGTGCTGGCTGGTCAGTGTGTTCATGGAGCCGCCACGGTCCAGACCTCCCGGCTCATCCGGCGCGTACCAGGCGCCCTGAGGGACAGAGATGACGCCGGGTGCGATGCGCGTGGTCACGTGTGAGGGCAGCACGAGCCTTCCTCGATCGTTGAAGACCTCGATGTCGTCACCGTCCTCGATTCCGCGCGCGGAGGCATCGAGCCTGC
>JBDTXF010000517.1:0-2711 GCA_040006355.1 Nocardioidaceae bacterium
ATCTTGGTGAAGGCGCGGTCCTCGACGGTGATCTCGATGCCGCAGTTGCACTCGCACAGGATGCAGGCCGAGGGGTGGGCCTCTGGGGTCGTGGTGCTCACTTCGATGGTCATCTCAACGCCCTATGAACGTGGCGCGCCGACGCTCCACGAACGACCGCACGCCCTCGGCGGCGTCCTCGCTGGAGAACAGGTCGAGCAGATCCGGCACCAGCCGTTCGACCGCGGCCTCCTGCCCGTGCTCCCAGGTGGGACGCGCCGACTGCAGTAGCGTGCGTACGCCAAGTGGTGCCTGGTCGGCGATCCGTTCGGCGATCTGCACTGCTCGCTCAAGCTGGGCCCCCGGCTCGACCACCTCCTGGACGAGCCCGATCCGCTGGGCCTCGAGCGCGTCGAACTCCTCACCAGTCAGCATCCAGCGCATCGCGTTGCCCCAACCGGTCTCGCGCGGGAACCGGAGCGTGGCGCCGCCGAACGGGTAGATACCGCGGCACACCTCCATCTGGGAGAACCGGCTGTCCTTGGCAGCGACGCGCACGTCTGCGGCCAGGAGGAGCTCGATCCCGAGCGTCATGCACCAGCCCTGGGTAGCGACCACCAACGGCTTGGTTCGCTTCCGTCCGACCAGCCCCCACGGGTCGATCGCGCCGGGCGAGGAGTACTCCAACCCGCCGGCCGTCAGGTGGTTCGCCACCTCAGCGAGGTCCAGACCACCGGTGAAGTGGTCGCCATGGGCATACAGCACTCCCGCCCGTACAGTCACGTCGTCCTCCACCCGGCCGTACGCCGCTGCCAACTCGTCGAGCATCGCGCTATCGAAGGCGTTGCGCTGCGCCGGGCGCGCGAGCCCGATCAAGCGCACGTGCCCCCGAGTCTCTTCCGTCACCTGCTGCGTCACGATGTGCTCCTTACCAGTAAGCAGAATGCCTGTGCACTGAGTATGCTCTATGACATAGATCCGATCAATGGCGAGTTTCCGGAGGACGGCAATGGCATCAGGCAGAGAACAATCGAGCTCGACCCGGATGCGCATGGTGGACAGTGCGGTCGCGCTCCTGCGTGAGCGTTCTTCGGCGGGGGTGACCATCGATGCCGTGCTGGCGCACAGCGGGGCCCCGCGCGGGTCGGTCTACCACCACTTCCCAGGCGGCCGCGACGACTTGATCGCAGAGGCCGTCACCCGCGCGGGCCTGCACGTCAGCCGTCACATTCAGCAAGCGGCGTCTTCTGGGGCCACCCCCACCGAGGTGGTTCGGGGGTTCGTTGAGTTCTGGGAGCGGATGCTCATCCGAACCGACTGTCTCGCGGGGTGCCCGGTCGTCGCCCTCACCGTCGATGCCCAGACGGAGGACGGGCCGCAGATTTCTCTGGTAGCCGAGGTCTTCGCAGACTGGCACCGGGAGCTGACACCGGTGCTGCTCCGGGCCGGTGCCGATCCCGAGCGAGCCCGACGGCTGGCCACCATGCTGATTTCGGCGATTGAGGGCGCCGTACTCCTGTGTCGCGCGCAACGAAGCACGCAGCCGCTCCACGACGTGCACGCAGAACTCGACGTGTTGCTCGGAACGATCGCCAGGCCAGCAGACGCAACCCCGTCCCACGTACGCGATTCCCGAGGATGAACGGCGATGAACGCGAACGCCACGGCCCTTTCCATAGAGGGAGCCCTTTGCGGCGCTCGGCCCTCCTCGCCGCGAGCTCTGACATCGGAGCGTCGTCGTCCCGGTAGCGGTATTCGTTCCGTACGCAACCCGCTGCGGGGACGAGCCGGGTGGCTGCCCGCCAGATCAGATAGATCAGTCCGCGAGACCGAGGAATACAACGAGCGCTCGGTCCAAGCGAACAAGATCGTCATCGACGAGCCGGCCGAGCCGCGCATCCACATTGGCACGCGGCATCGTGGTGACCTTGTCGATCATGATCTGGCTCGGCCGCTCGACCCCGGTGGTGGCCGTCGGCTCAACATCAAGACGGATCAGCGGAGCCTCGACCTTGTGCGTAGTCAACGGGCAGACGGTCACCGACGACGTGGCGTCGAATCGGTCGTCCTGGACAATCACCACCGGCCTCGGCTTCCCCGTGTAGGCACCGCTTGCAGCCGCAATCCAGATCTCGCCCCGCCTCACTCGTCAGGCTCCGCCTCGGTATCCCAATCTGCGGAAATGGCGTCAACGAAAGCCTGATCGTCAGCTTCCTGGTCGTTAGAGGCGACCAGGGCCGACTGCCGGCGTGCTTCGGCAGCGAACTCCGGGGCCCTCACGTCGGGCACCCAGATCTGCACAGGCCTGAGTCCCTGCTCGCGCAGCCGCTGACGGTGCTCGCGCACCCGGTCCCGTGTGGTGGCCATGCGGCCATGTTACATGTAACGCCCGACTGACTGTTGAGTGTTGCAGTCTGCAACGATCACCGGAAGCCGAGCCACTATCGGACGACCCGATCGTTCTTGGCCTGCTCACCCGCGAAGTCGATGATGCTCCGCGACGGACTCCTTCCGCGGTGGCTGTCGTGACCTCGCCCGGACGATCCCGCTCGAATCGGTTTGGCTGCCCTAGTCAGGTCCGGCGGCGTGGGGTCGGTCCAGGAGTATGTTGGGATCTCGCCAGTGACTTCGGGGGACACATGAAGCTCAACCACAACGTCCGCAGCGCCCTCATGGCAGGCGTGATCGCACTGGTCATCTACGTCGTCATCGCGACGATCACCGGCCAGGCA
>JBDTXF010000518.1:0-2704 GCA_040006355.1 Nocardioidaceae bacterium
TCCGGTCCGTCGTGCCCGAAGCCGGTGATCGAGAGGACCACCAGCCGCGGGTTGATCTCTGCCAGCCGCGCGCCGGAGAAGCCGAGCCGGTCCAGCACCCCGGTCCGGAAGTTCTCCAGCAGCACGTCGGCGTGGGCGACGAGCCGGGTCAGGAACGCCGTGCCCTCGGGGGTCGTCAGGTCGGCGGTGACCGACTCCTTGTTGCGGTTCGCCGACAGGAAGTACGTCGACTCGCGGGCGTTCTCGGGGCCGACGAACGGAGGCCCCCAGGACCGGGACTCGTCACCGCCGCGCGGGCTCTCCACCTTGATCACCCGCGCTCCGAGGTCCCCGAGCATCATCGCGGCGTGCGGCCCGGCCAGGGCGCGGGTGAGGTCGACGACGACCAGGTCCCAGAGCATCGGCCGAGCCTACGGGCCGGCCGGCCCCGGAGGGTGAGGGAGGCAGTACGAGGCAGTGCACGCATGTCGCGCTCCTACCCCCGGGGTGACGGACCTCACGTCGTGGCGCCGCTGTTCGCCCACCGTTCGTCTCGCGGGGGAATGGGACCGGCGCCGGAGGCGTTCGAGCAGGGTCACCGCCCCACCCCACCAGGAGACGCCTCGATGTCGCGCACGGACCGCAGGACCGACTACCGGGTCACCTTCCTGGTCCTCTGCGTCGGCGTCTCGTCGTTCTCCCTGCTGCAGTCGATGGTCAACCCGGTGCTGCCGACGATCGAGGCCGCGCTGCACACCGACCAGGCCACCGTCACCTGGGTGCTCACCGCCTACCTGCTCTCCGCGTCGGTGTTCACCCCGATCATCGGCCGCGTCGGGGACAAGGTCGGCAAGGAGCGGATGCTCGTGGTCGCCCTGGGCGCGCTCGCGCTCGGGTCGCTGCTCGCGGCGGTCGCGCCCAGCATCGGCGTGCTGATCGCAGCCCGGGCGGTGCAGGGGATCGGAGGCGGGGTGCTGCCGCTGACCTTCGGGATCATTCGCGACGAGTTCCCGCGCGAGAAGGTCGCCGGCGCCGTCGGCACCTCGGCCGCGCTGCTCGCGGTCGGCGGCGGGATCGGGCTCGTGCTGGCCGGTCCGGTCGTGGACGCGCTGAGCTACCACTGGCTGTTCTGGCTGCCGATGGCGATGACCCTGCTGGCCGCCGTCGCCGCCGCAGTGTTCGTCCCGGAGTCCCCGGAGCGCACCGAGGGCTCGATCAACGTCTCCAGCGCCCTGCTCCTGTCGGGCTGGCTGGTCGCCCTGCTGCTCGCGGTGAGCCAGGGGCACAGCTGGGGCTGGACCTCGGGCCGGGTCCTCGGGCTGTTCGTCCTCGCCGCCGTGCTGCTGCCCGTGTGGGTGTGGGCCGAGGCGCGCAGCGCGCAGCCGCTCATCGACATGCGGATGATGCGCATCCCCACCGTCTGGACGGTCAACCTGGTCTCGCTGCTGTTCGGCGCCGGGATGTACTCGATGTTCGCCTTCCTTCCGCAGTTCCTGCAGACCCCGAAGGTCACCGGCTACGGCTTCGGCGCCACTGTGACGGTCTCCGGTCTGCTGCTGCTCCCCCAGACGGCCGCCACCTTCCTGGCCGGGATCGCCTCGGGTCGACTGGCGGCCCGCTGGGGCTCCAAGGCGGTGCTCGTGGCCGGCGCCGCGCTGACCTCGCTCGGCACGCTCGGCCTGGTGCTGGTGCACCAGCACCTCTGGCAGGTGGTGGTCGAGACGACGGTGCTGGGCCTCGCCTTCGGGCTCGCGTTCGCCGCGATGTCGAACCTGGTCGTCGACGCCGTGCCGCAGACCCAGACCGGTGTCGCCAGCGGGATGAACGCCAACATCCGCACGGTCGGTGGGGCGCTGGGCGGAGCGGTGCTGGCGAGCGTGATCACCGCCGGCGCCCGTCCCGACGGTCTGCCGGTGGAGGCCGGCTACGTGCACGGGTTCGGCCTCCTGGTCGTGACCTCGGCGCTGGCCGCCCTGGTGGCGCTCTTCGTGCCGGTGGTCCGGGCGAGCACGCACGTCGTACCAGGCCCCCAGGCAGAGGCCGAGGCCGAGCGCTTGCACGCCGAGGCGTCGAGCCGCGTCTAGCGCTGGTCGGAGATGCGCTTGGCCTTGCCCAGCGAGCGCTCGAGGGCGTGCGGCTCGAGGACCTCGACGGTGACGGTGACCCCGACCCGGTCCTTGACCAGCGTGGTGAGCCGATCCCCGAGAGCCGGCCGCCCGCTCGCCGGGACCGAGTCGTGCGCCTCGACGCGCACGGTCAGCACGTCCAGGCTGCCCGGCCGGGTGAGCACGCACAGGTAGTGCGGGGTGAGACCCTCGACCGCGAGGATCTGCTCCTCGACCTGGGTCGGGAAGACGTTGACCCCGCGCACGATCATCATGTCGTCGGTGCGGCCGGTGACGCGTCGCATCCGGCGGAAGGCGGGGTGCGCCGTGCCCGGCAGCAGCCGGGTCAGGTCGCGGGTGCGGTAGCGGATCACCGGCATCGCCTGCTTGGTCAGCGAGGTGAGCACCAGCTCGCCCTCCTCGCCGTCGGGCAGCACCTCGCGGGTGACCGGGTCGACGACCTCGGGATAGAAGTGGTCCTCCCACACGTGCAGCCCGTCCTTGGTGTCGACCGCCTCCTGGGAGATGCCCGGCCCCATCACCTCGGAGAGGCCGTAGATGTCCACGGCGTCGATGCCGCTGCGCCGCTCGACCTCGGCCCTCATCTCATCGGTCCACGG
>JBDTXF010000519.1:0-2700 GCA_040006355.1 Nocardioidaceae bacterium
GGTGCAGCGCGCTGCCGATGGTGGGCAGGGCGGTGTTGACGACCGAGATGTCGAGCACGACGAGGATCTGGGCGGCCAGGGCGATGACCAGCAGCGCCCAGGACTTCTTCGAGCCACTCTCGGTGTGGGATGCATCGTCAGGAGGTGCGCTGCGGCAGCCTTCATGGGTGGCCGCGGGGGCACCCGGCACGAGGTGAGCCCTATGAGCCGGCTGTGCGTTGTGTGACTTCGGATCTCCTCGGGTGGGGGTGGGTTCGCTCAGGGGCGCTGAGGGATGGACGTGTAGCTACTTCTGCTGCATGGGGATGCCGGTGCGGACCGCAGTGACGACCTCGTTGATGGCATGGACCGATGCGGCCGCGGGGGTTTCGTCCTCGACCAACCCGGCGTGGGTGGAGTCAACGGTGTGGTGGATGCGGTTGGTCGAGAGCGCTGCGAGCTGGTCCTGGGCGCCTGCCCAGCCGGCCCCGTCGAGGGACTCGGAGGTGGTGAGCACCGCGAGCGGGCGGTTGCCCAGCGTGGACAGTGCCTGCGCCTGGGCGAAGACCTCGGGAGCAACGGAGATCTCGTCACGTCCGTTCCGTGCAGCACGTGCCGAGGAGGTGAGTGCCCGGACCTGTTCGCCTGCCGGGGCGGGCAGGCGCGGCGCCGGGGCCAGTCGGGCCAGTCCGAGGCGGGACAGGGTGGGCAGCAGAGCCAGGCCACGGCGCATCACGGCGTACTGACCGGGGTAGGCGGTGATCTTGGTCAGCTGGTAGGGGCTGGAGCTGTCCAGGAGCGCCATGCCTGCGACCTGAGCCGGGTACCGGGCGGCGTACGTCATTGCGTAGGTGCCGCCGGTCGAGTGTCCGACAAGCACGAAAGGCCCGGTCTCGCCGGCCTTTGCAAGCAGGGTGTGCAGGTCCTTGGCAGCGGTCACGCCGTCCTGCGGCGCCTTGGCATCTTCGCTCCAGCTCTGTCCGGCCCGGTCGTAGGCGCAGACCCGGGAGGTGGCACTGACAGGCCCGGCGATCCTGGCCCAGGAGGCGGAGATCTCACCCAGGCCATTGAAGAGCACGACGGTGGGCCCGCCCTGGCCGCGGCAGTCCAGGTGCAACCGGTGACCGTTGACCTGGTAGGTCTTGCCGGGGGCGGGATAGGTGCCCTGGTCGCTGCGCTCCGCGATGTTCTCGTAGGTGGTGCCGAGGGACGCGAGCGCCAGGACGGCCGCGACGGGAATGAGCATCCAGCGGCCCGCGGCGGTGACGGAGCGACGGACCTGGACGGACATCCACACGGCCATCGCCAGCACGACCGGCGGCCAGACCCAGCTCAGCCAGGTCATGGCGTCATACCCGGGGGCGAACATCAGCAGCGCGACGCCAGTTGCGCCCATGAAGGCAGCCGGAACGACCGCCCAACGCTGTGGTCGGGTGGTGTAGCGGCGGGTGAGGGTGGCGATCAGCGCCCACCCGAACCCGAAGCCGGCGAGCACGGACCCGGTGATGACGCTCTCGGTGCCGCCGGCGAATACGGCCAGCGAGAGGACCAGCGCCGTTGCGGCGCCGGCGGCGAGAGAGACGGCGATGACGCGGGCCACTGGTCCTGACGTCGCCGCAGCCCGTGGTGCGGTGGTGTCGTCCCTGTGGCTGGTGGGGTGGCTGTCGGGGTGTACGTCGACGCTCATGATGGTCTCGCTCTCGCAGGGTTGGCTTCTGCTGCTGAGCGTGCTTGCGAACGGGTGTGCTCGCCCCGGTCAGATGGCCGGGATTGCCACACGACCACCACTGGGAACGGGCCTCACATCACGACGAGTCCGACCAAAGGCCACATCGCTGAACGCTCATGGCCGCTCCGACGGACTGGTTGACCGTGTGTCGGCTGCTGGTTTCCTCGGGCTGGGCAGGTCAACGAGGAACCCGGCGGTTTGACCGGGGCCAGCGAGGCCGGACGATGCGAACCTGGAGCCGACATCCCTCGGAAGGCAGCTGACGATGGACCTGAACGAGATGGCGTCGCCGGACACCCCCGCTGTGTGTGCGGCGACCCAGGTGGCCCGACGCTGCTTCTCGTCTGCCCAGTGCGCGCCCAGCCTCCGCTCGTATCTGTGGGGAATCGCCTAGGCAAAGCACCAGGGCATCACCGGCGAGCATCGACCGCATCCACCAGGTCGCCCAGGCACCGAGGCGATGCGGCGGCTGGAGACTGGCAGCGTTCGCGGCACATTGGCCATCCCTGTCTGACCTCGGACCGTTCCCCGACATCCCTCGTCACGGCTTCGCGGACTGGCCGTGGCGAGGGTGGGTCAGGCCAGGACGAGGTGGGCGAGCTCGCCGCGCGAGGTGACACCGGCCTTGGTGAAGACGTTGCGCAGGTGAAACGCGACGGTCCGTGGAGACACCCAGCACTGGGCGGCGACGTCCTTGTTCGACAGGCCCTGGCTCACGAGCTCGGCGACCTTCAGCTCCATCGGTGTCAGGCTCAGCGCCGTGGACGGGTCACGTTTGCGGGCCGTCTCTCCGGACGCGCGCAGCTCTTGACGCGCCCGCTCGGCGAGCGGGCGAGAGTGCAGGTCCTCGAACGTGTCCAATGCCCCCCGGAGCTGGGACCGCGCGTCGACCCGCCGCTGGTTGCGACGCAGGAACTCGCCGTAGCTCAGCTGCACCCGAGCACCGTCGTAGGGACGGTTGGCCGCGGCGTGGTGGGCGAGCGATGTCTCAT
>JBDTXF010000520.1:0-2696 GCA_040006355.1 Nocardioidaceae bacterium
GCATCATCGGGAGGACCAAGGTGACCTACGTCATCGCGCAGCCCTGCGTCGACCTGAAGGACCGGGCCTGCGTCGACGAGTGCCCCGTCGACTGCATCTACGAGGGCAAGCGGATGCTCTACATCCACCCCGACGAGTGCGTCGACTGCGGTGCCTGCGAGCCGGTCTGCCCCGTCGAGGCGATCTTCTACGAGGACGACACCCCGGAGCAGTGGAAGGACTACTACACCGCCAACGTGGACTTCTTCACCGACCTCGGCTCGCCCGGGGGCGCGGCCAAGATGGGCGTCATCGACAAGGACCACCCCCTGATCGAGGCGCTGTCCTTCCCGCAGAACGAGGAATGACCACCGGCGACGACGGCGCGCCGCCCCCCTCACCGAGGTGGGCGGCGCGCTCTGTTTCCTCGAGCCTCCCGGACTTCCCGTGGGACCACCTCACGGCGTACGCCGCGACGGCGCGCGCCCATCGTGACGGGATCGTCGACCTGTCGGTCGGCACCCCGGTCGACCCGACCCCGGACCTCGTGCAGAAGGCGCTCGCCGATGCGTCGGACTCGCCGGGCTACCCGACCACGATCGGTCTCCCCGAGACCCGTCAGGCCTGCGCCGACTGGCTGGAGCGGCGCTTCGGCGTCGCTGGGCTGGGGCTCGACGAGGTGCTCCCGGTGGTCGGCTCCAAGGAGCTGATCGCCTCGCTGCCGACCCAGCTCGGGCTCGACGAGCGGGACCTGGTGGTCTATCCCGCGCTGGCCTACCCGACCTACGAGGTCGGCGCCGTGCTCGCCGGCGCCGGCACCGTGGCCACCGACTCGCTGACCTCGCTCGGGCCGGAGCGGGTCGCGATGGTGTGGGTGAACTCCCCGTCGAACCCGACCGGCCGGGTGCTGCCCGCCGACCACCTGCGCAAGGTCGTCGACTGGTGCCGCGAGCGCGGCGCGCTGCTGGTCTCCGACGAGTGCTACCTCGAATGCGCGTGGGACGTCGCGCCGGTCTCGGTGCTGCACCCGGAGATCTGCGGAGGCGACCACACCGGGATCCTCACCGTCCACTCGCTGTCCAAGCGGTCCAACCTGGCCGGCTACCGGTGCGCGTTCGTCGCCGGTGACCGCGCGGTGGTCGCCGAGCTGCTCGCGGTCCGCAAGAACCTCGGCCTGATGATGCCCGGCCCGCAGCAGCACGCGATGCGCGCGGCGCTCGACGACGACGTGCACGTCGTCGAGCAGCACGCCCGCTACGCCGCGCGGCGTGCGGACCTGCGGCAGGCGTTGGAGGCGGTCGGGTTCCGGGTGGACCACTCGGAGGCCTCGCTCTACCTCTGGGCGACGCGCGGCGAGCCGTGCTGGGACACCGTCGGCTGGCTCGCCGAGCGCGGCATCCTGGTCGCGCCGGGGGAGTTCTACGGCACCGCGGGCCGCGAGCACGTGCGGATCGCCTTCACCGCGACCGACGATCGGGTCGCCTCGGCGGTGCGACGGCTGGCGTGAGTCAGCCGCCGGCGACCACGTCGACGTGCACGTGGTCGCGGTGCTCGAACACGGCGCGGTCGCCGGGGGCGTTGCCGGGGTCGTAGCTGCGCCAGCCGCTCTCGGAGCGTGAGCCGGCCGACCAGATCCGCTTGTCGAAGATCACGTGGTCGATGTGCAGCCGCGACGCGTGCGCGACGAGGTACGACGCCATCGCCCAGCCCCGGCGCGTGTTGGTCAGGCTGACCGGTCGCACGAACACGTCGAGGGCGCGGCCCTCGTAGTGCGCGGACCCCCTGATGTGCCCGGTCGTGACGCCGCCGGGGGCATATCCGCCCAGCGACTGGGGGCCGAAGGCGTGGACCAGGCTGGCCCGCACCCGTGCGGCCCGGGCCGTCAGGCCGCTCGCTCCGGCCCTCTCGGTGCCCAGGCCGGAGCCGGCGTGCACCACGCAGGTGAACGACGCCCCGCTGTAGCCGGTGAGCGCCGAGGCCAGCGCGCGGCCGTCGGCGGCGTGGTCCTGGTAGGCCTCCGGGAAGCCGGACCGCTGCACCTTCTGCGCCGCTTCGGTGATCCGCATGCTCTGGTAGCCGTCGATCTTGGCAAGTGCGTCGTAGAACCGGTTGATGGCGTAGGTCGGCCTGCTGATCTGGGCCACCGTCCCCCAGCCCTGCGACGGCCGCTGCTGGAACAGGCCGACCGAGTCCCGGTCGCCGTGGTCGAGGTTGACGAGCTTGCTCTCCTGGAACGCCGTCGCCAGGGCGATGGAGGCGGCGCGGGCCGGCATCCCGCGGCGTACGGCGACGGCACTGATCAGGCTGGCGTTCTCGGCCTGCTCGGTGGAGAGGTCGACGCTCGTCCCGGCGACGACGGCCCGACAGCCCTCGGGGTCGCGCAGCGGGCCGACGCCCTGGCGGAACAGCACCACGACCCCGGTGACGACGACTGCGGCGAGCAGCACCGAGACCACCAGGCCCCAGAGCCTGTGACGGCGCCGCCTCGCGTCAGTTGGCATGGAGGGCGGCGTTGAGCTCGATGCCGTCCCCACCCCAGGGAAGTGCCTCGACGGCGCCGGTGGTCGAGTTGCGGCGGAACAGCACGTTGGCGGCACCCGACAGCTCGGCGGCCTTGACCACCCGCGGGCTCCCGCCACCCAGGACGCTCACCTTCGTGCCCGCGGTGACGTAGCAGCCGGCCTCGACCACGCAGTCGTCGCCGAGGGAGATGCCGA
>JBDTXF010000521.1:0-2687 GCA_040006355.1 Nocardioidaceae bacterium
CGGTGAGCCAGTCCCACAGCGCCATCTCCTCGGCGACGCTCAGCTCGGTGTCCAGCTGCAGGCCCGGGTCGGAGGCCAGCTCACCGGGGTTGCCCGGGTTGCGCATCCGGTTGGTCGAGAGCTGCACGCGGGCAGCCTGCTCGTTGGCGCCCTGGGCGTCGTTGGACAGCACGATCTCGTCGGTCATCGCCGACATGTCGAGCCGGTTGGCCTCCTGGTGCAGGTTGTACTGCTGGGCCATGTCCTCGGGGTCGAAGTAGTTCTTGATCTCGTCGGGCTTGCCGTGCGAGTGGCCCTGCTCGGGGTTGTCCCCCGGGTTGTCAGAGAGGGTGAACTGCTCCAGGGAGCCCTCGTCGGACAGGTCGTCGTGGGCGTGGGAGTGACCGTCCTCCTCGGGGGCGACGACCGCCTGCAACCCGAAGAACCGGTCGAAGACCCGGTTGAAGACGTCCACGTCGCGACGGTCCTTGACCAGGGTGACCATCAGCGCCGACCGGAGCAGCTCGCGCTCGGCGAGCACGCCGGGCTGCGCAGTCGCGTGCATCGCGTCGATCGCCTCGGAGACGCTGACCCGCATGCCGTGCAGGCGCAGCAGTCTCACGAAGCGGTGCAGTGCTCCCTCCACGGTCTACCTCCCTGCGGTGGTCGTCGCAGTCAGACGGGACGCTTGCGGGCGCCGGCGGCGAAGGACCGCTCGCCCTTCTCGGCGCTCACCGTGCGGCTGGGGCCGGTGCCCTTGCCGGTGCTCTTCCCGGCTCCCGGGCTGGGGGCGCCGTAGTAGTTCTCGTCGTGCCGGCCGGGCTGGTCCTTGGCCGCCCGCTTCGCGACGCCGTCCTGGCCGGCACTGTCGTCGTGCTGGTGGTCGGACCCGTGCCCGTGACCGTGTCCGTGGCCGCCACCGAGGTGGTCGGGCACGTCGGCGTTGGGGTCGACGAGCCGGGGGAGCGCGGCGGTGGCCCGGCGCAGGTCCCGCTCGTACTTCACCACCACGTTGAGGGTCTGGCCCAGCACCTCCCCGGTCAGCTCGCTGACCCCGAGCACGGCGAGCGTGCGGGCCCAGTCGATGGTCTCGGAGATGCTCGGCGCCTTGCGGAGCTCGAGCTCGCGCAGCCCGCGGACGATCTCCACCAGCCGGACGGCCAGCGCCTCCGGCAGGCCGGTGTCCTTCGAGCGGACGATCTCGAGCTCGCGCTCGGCGCTCGGGTAGTCCAGGAACATGTGCAGGCAGCGCCTCTTCAGCGCCGCCGACAGGTCCCGGGTGTTGTTCGAGGTGAGCACGACGTAGGGGATCGCCTCCGCGACCACGGTCCCCACCTCGGGGATCGAGATCTGCCACTCGGAGAGCAGCTCGAGCAGCACCGCCTCGAGCGCTTCGTCGGCCCGGTCCACCTCGTCGATGAGGAGCACGACGGGCTGCTCGCTGGTGATCGCCTCGAGCAGGGGGCGGGGGGCGAGGAAGCGCTCGGAGAAGAAGACGCTGTCCTGCTGGGCGATCCGCTCGACCGCCTCGTTGAGGTCGACGGCGTCCGCCACGACCTGGCCGATCTTCTCGCGCAGGATCTGGGTGTAGAGCAGCTGCTTGCCGTAGTCCCACTCATAGAGAGCCTTGGTCTCGTCCTGGCCCTCGTAGCACTGCAGCCGGATCAGCCGTCGTCCGGTCGCGGCAGCGAGCGTGGTGGCCAGCTGGGTCTTGCCCACGCCGGCGGGGCCCTCGAGCAGCAGGGGCTTGTCCAGCCGGGACTGCAGGAACACCGTGGTGGCCAGCCGGTCGTCGGCGAGGTAGCCGTGCTCGGCGAGCCGCTCCTTGGTGGCGGCCACGTCGGTGAAGTCGTCGGTCAACGGTGCTCCTCGTGCTGGGTGGGTCCGACCGACGACGGTGTCGGGCAGTGACCCGGGGGGTCACCGTCCGGCACCGCCGTCGGAGCGGGTGCGGGTGGACGCTCAGCCGAGCAGGTCGTCGAGGTCGCCGTTCATGCAGTGGTCGACGACGGGACGCACCGTCTCGAAGGTGCACTCCTTGGCGTTGCCCGGCGTGCAGGCGTCGCCGAGCACGTGCTTGGTGATGCGGTCGACGTCCGCGGCGTCACCGGTGATCGTCGGCGAGTTCTCGTAGAACTTCGTCGGACCGGTGCCCAGCCGGTTCTTCGAGTAGCTGTCGGCGACCACGTCGGTGAACTTCTCAGTGATGCCCACGTCGCGCAGCAGCCGGATGGACGCGACCAGCGCGGCCTCGGCCGCCTGCACGTCGCTCATGCCGTGCGTGTCGATCGCCATCGCGCGGGCGATGTCGGCGAACCGCTTGTAGGCGACCGGCATGTTGAACGCCCAGACCCGCGGCAGGGCGACCGCGTTGTTCAGGCCGTGATGGGTGTCGTAGAACGCGCTGACCGCGTGCGAGATGGAGTGGATGATGCCGAGGCCGCCGGAGTTGAAGGCCTGGGCGGCGATGTACTGCGCATACATCATCCCCTCGCGACCGGCGAGGTCCTCACCGTTCCACACGGCGGCCCGGAGGTTCTCGTTGGTCAGCTTGATGGCGTGCAGCGCGTTGCCCAGGGAGGGCTGGAA
Source organism: Nocardioidaceae bacterium (assembly GCA_040006355.1). Taxonomy (GTDB): domain Bacteria; phylum Actinomycetota; class Actinomycetes; order Propionibacteriales; family Nocardioidaceae; genus Nocardioides_B. The sequence continues at coordinate 2,569 of JBDTXF010000521.1, forward strand.
GTTGAGCCGCGAGACGTAGGGCTCGCTGGCGTGCGCGAGCACGTCGAAGCCGCACTGCGCGGTGTAGTCGATCGGGCAGGAGTAGTAGAGCACCGGGTCGTCGATCGCCAGCGTGGCCA
>JBDTXF010000522.1:0-2679 GCA_040006355.1 Nocardioidaceae bacterium
GCAGGAAGTCGCGCGCGATGGCGACCTTGTCGTCCTCGGTGTAGCCGTCGAGCGTCACCAGCTCCATCCGGTCCAGGAGCGCGGACGGGATCTGGTCGACCACGTTGGCCGTGGCGATGAACAGCACGTCGGAGAGGTCGAGGTCGAGCTCGAGGTAGTGGTCACGGAACGTGTGGTTCTGCGCCGGGTCGAGCACCTCGAGCAGGGCCGCGGCCGGGTCGCCGCGGTAGTCCGCACCGACCTTGTCGACCTCGTCGAGCAGCACGACCGGGTTCATCGAGCCGGCCTCCTTGACCGCCCGCACGATGCGGCCCGGGAGCGCGCCGACGTAGGTCCGGCGGTGGCCACGGATCTCGGCCTCGTCCCGCACGCCACCGAGGGCGACCCGGACGAACTTCCGGCCGAGGGCACGCGCGACGCTCTCGCCGAGCGAGGTCTTCCCGACGCCGGGAGGACCGGCCAGCAGGATCACCGCGCCGGAGCCCCGGCCGCCGACGACCTGCAGGCCGCGCTCGGCGCGACGGGCCCGGACCGCGAGGTACTCCACGATCCGCTCCTTGACCTCGTCGAGGCCGTGGTGGTCGGCGTCGAGCACCTCGCGGGCCGACGACAGGTCGTCGATGTCCTCGGTGGTCACGGCCCAGGGCAGCTCGAGCACGGTGTCCAGCCAGGTGCGGATCCAGGCCGTCTCCGGGCTCTGGTCACTCGAGCGCTCGAGCTTGTCGACCTCGCGCAGCAGCGCTTCGCGCACGGCGTCGGGGACCTCGGCCGCCTCCGCGCGGGACCGGTAGTCGTCCGAGCCGTCGGGCTCCCCCTCGCCGAGCTCCTTGCGGATCGCGGCGAGCTGCTGGCGCAGCAGGAACTCACGCTGGCTCTTCTCCATCCCCTCACGGACGTCCGCGCCGATCTTGTCGGCGACATCGACCTCGGCGAGGTGCTCACGGGTCCAGGCGATCACGGTCTCCAGGCGCGCCTCGACGTCGGGCGTCTCGAGCAGCTCCCGCTTGCGGTCGTTGGTGAGGTACGGCGCGTAGCCGGCCGCGTCGGCGATGGCGCTCGGGTCGGTCATCTGGTGCACCGAGTCGATGACCTGCCAGGCCTCCCGGCGCTGCAGGACCGCTACGACGAGGTGCTTGTAGTCCTCGGCGAGCTCGCGGGCGCGGTCGGACACGACCTCGTCGACAGGCTCCACCTCGACCCAGAGCGCTGCCCCGGGACCGGTGACGCCGCTGCCGATGCGGCCTCGCTGCTCGGCCTTGAGCACGGCGGCCGCGGCTCCCCCGCTGAACCGGCCCACGCGCTCGACGGTCGCGATCACGCCGTACGACGCGTAGCGGTCCTCGAGGCGGGGCGCGACCAGCAGCCGGCCGTCGCTGCTGCTGCGGGCCGCGTCGATGGCGGCCTGGGAGGACTCGTCGAGCTCGATCGGGACGACCATGCCCGGGAGCACCACCAGGTCGGAGACGAACAGGACGGGAAGTGACGTGGAGACCTTCGATGACATGGATGACACGGGGGAGCCCACCTTTCAGAGTTGAGCGACACCGACTCAACCCCCGACCCCGGGGCGGTGTTCCGCTGTTCGTCCAGGGCGAACACCACCCGGATAGTCCGTGACCGAACGCAGGTTCTGGGGCCTGGATAACCTGCGTTCGGTCACGGACTATCCGGGTGGGTGAGCAGGTGGAGCACCAGGGCCAGCGGCGCCCACTGCCCACGACCGCGGCGGGTCACGGCGTAGCAGCGCAGCACGACCGCGGGGTCGGACAGTCGCCGCAGCGACAGCCCGCGCACCGGTGGTCGGTCGGCGGGGAGCAGCCCGACGCCGAGCCCGGCCAGGACGAGGTCGGCGAGCAGGTCGAGGCCGTCGGCGCGGTGCGCGATGCGGGGCGCGAAGCCGGCGAGCGAGGCGACCGTGCGGACCGCCTCCTCGTCGGCGGTGCCGCGGGAGTTGACGATCCAGTCATGGTCGCGGAAGCGGTCGAAGACGGTGAGCGCGTCACCGCGCACCCGGGCGGACCTGGCGGGCACCCCCAGGCTCCAGGCCTTGCTCCACAGCGGCGCGGCATCCATCGAGGCGTCGAAGGTCGCAGGTGCGAGGTTGTAGTCGTAGGTCAGCGCCAGGTCGATCTCGTCGCGGGCCAGCAGGGCGATCGCCTCGGCGGGCTCGTGCTCGTGGATCGAGAGGCGTACGTCGGGATGCTCGGCCGCCAGCGTCGTCGCCACGGGCAGCAGCGAACGGCGTACGGCGGAGGCGAACGCCGCGACCCGGACCAGACCCGCAGGAGCGGCCGCGGGGTCGAGGTCCACGCGGGCGGCCTCGAGCGCGGCGAGGACGGTCACGGCATGGCCGGCGAGCCGCTGCCCGGCAGGGGTGAGCCGGACCCGGCGGCCGTCCGGCTCGACGAGCGGGGTCCCGGCCTCGCGCGCCAGCGCGGCGATCTGCTGGGAGACCGTCGAGGTGGTGACCTGCAGGGACTCGGCCACCTCTCGCATCGAGCCCACCCGGGACAGCTCCAGAAGCAGCTCCAGCCGACGAGGGTCCATCCCCGGATTGTCCAGGTTCGCTGAACGGTATGTCCACTGCCATCACGTGGACACGGATGATCCCGGTGGCGTTGACTACCTCTCATGACGACCACGACGACCCGGGCACCGCGCTCGGCGGCCCGCACGGGC
>JBDTXF010000523.1:0-2662 GCA_040006355.1 Nocardioidaceae bacterium
GCCTTCACCGGCTTCCTGGTGGAGACGAACTTCGAATCCCAGTGGATCGCCTTCGAGTCCAAGGACGGACTCAACGCCGTGGGGGTCGGAGCTTGGTTCAACGTCGCCGACACCGCCCAGATGCTGCTCATCCACGTGGCACTGCTGCCGGTGCTCGTGGCGGGCTTGATCGTCTGGCACGTGCTGCTCGTGCGCCACCGCGGGGTCGTCCCCCCCATCCCGCTGCGCCATCCTCCCGTCACGGCACACGGCCAGGACGACAAGAAGCCGGTGACACCGTGAGCGCCGCAGCCACCCGCCGTACGACGGATGTCGCCGCCAAGCCGTGGGACGGGCCCAACCGCCGCTATGACATCGTCAAAGAGTTCGCCATCGCGATTGCTGTCATGTCACTGCTCGCACTGGGATTGGCGGCAGGGTTCAGCTCTCCGGATGAACCAGCCCTGACCTTCCAGGGATGGGGGAAGACGGCTCCGGACAACTTCTACGCCGACGCCGTCCAGGAGCTCGCAGGCACGAGCGAAGCTGCCGGCTACGGTCCGCCGTACAACGCGGGCGACGGGCTCAACGTGGGACCACTGAGGCCTCAGAAGTGGAGTGGAGTCCAGATCCCGGTGGACCCGCCACACGACTTCGTGGTCACGCCGCTCAGGAACGACACCTCACCTGCGGTGGCGGCCGCACTCAAGCAGTGGGAGTCGGCAACCCCCGATCAGCAGTCCACATGGGCGACCGGCTACGACACCGCGATCCAGGCAACCGCCGACGCCGACGGCGCGGTGCACCCGGACAAGGTCGCGATCGCCGACTATGGACCGACGCCGACGATGGCGAAGGGGTTGCTCGGCATGGCGCAGTCCGGTGCGCTCGACGGAGCGATGTTGGGGCAGGGCAAGTTCTATCAGGACGACAACACCAAGCAGATCTTGTTCCTGGGCGACGGGTCCTATCTTGATGACGCGGCTACGACCATGAACCTTCAGGGCAACACGTGGGGCATGATGAACGGCATCCACAAGTACCCGGGTCAGCCGTGGTTGTGGTGGGCGTCGGTGTGGTACCAGATCCCGACCTTCAACCCGGCTGAGGACGCCACGAGCACGACGTCCCTCCAGGACAACGCCGATGAGTGGGTCTTCCTGATCGTCGGCTTCCTCGGGGTGTGCATCATCTTCTTCCCCGTGATCCCAGGACTGAGAAGGATCCCGAACTGGCTCCCGGTGCACCGGCTGATCTGGCGCGACTACTACAAGAAGTACGGCAACAGCCACCTGACCTGAGCTTCACAGGTCCAGGTCGCACCGTCGCTCCGAGACCGTCCGACTTCTGTCAGCCCGACAAACCGACGGCCGAACGTGAGTCTTCGTAGAACGTGCCTCCGAGCCCCGGTTGCCGACGGGCCCTCGGAAATGAACGCCGGATGAATCGCTTGCAAGTGTCTCCGGAGGCCAATCACGGGTCGGCCCGGTCGGACCGGGCCGGCGGGACTTGGACTCGTTACTTGGATTCGACACATCATCGAAAGTCAGGGGAAGCCCCTCCAACTGTTCCATCGCGTTCCGTCCATTGCGAGCTCTTGATCAGCTGCAGTGCCGTCGACGAGGCGCGTCGAACTGCTTGGCGTAGGCGGGTTCGCATGTGGCGGGTGAGAGCCAGTTCTCGGTCCGGGAACCGCCGATGGGTGGGTCTGTGCGGCCCGCGGAACGCGTTCGATCCGGTTGCGAAGCATGGCGGCGACGGTGTGGGGGAGGATGACCGACCCGAACGCGTGGTCGACCGGTCGACCGTGACCGGCGTGCGTCATCCGACGCTGGCAAGGACTTCGTCGGTCAGGCCGAGCGTCACCCCGCACCACGGCGACTATCGCTAGTCGTGCGGAGTCCGTGCGGGAGAGCGAGGAGGTGGGCCCCGTGAGCGTATCGACATGGGTGCTCCCCTCAGGGGTCACGGCCGGGCGATAGATCGTCCGGGAGCACCGTCCACGAGCACTCCCGAAAGGCACGACCATGCACTTCACTTCCGAGAAGCACCTCGACGGCGGCGTCCTCGAACGCGGATTCACCCTCGGCAAGATTCCCGGCATCCTGTGGACGCCCGCATCCGCGCCGGCACCGCTGATCCTGGTCGGGCACCCCGGCGGACTGGGCCAGATGTATCCCCGGCTGGCAGGGCGTGCCGTCCACACGGCGGAGTACGGATTCGCTTCGGTCACCATCGAGCTGCCAGGAAGCGGTGAACGGCCACGTTCGGCCGCCACCGAGAAGGCCCGCGCCGCCCTACGCAGGGCGCTGGAAGCCGGTGAGCCCGTCGCCGACGAGATCGTCGACGCCCTCGTCCTCCCGCTGGTCGAGAAGGCTGTCCCGGAATGGCAAGCCACCCTGGACGCCGTTCTGTCGCTGCCTGAGATCGGCGGCCCGGTCGGGTTCTCGGGAGGGGTGATCGCCATCGGCATCCGGCTGGCGGTGGTCGAGCCGCGCATCGCGGCCGCCCTCCTGTTCGCGGGGAGTTTCGTGCCACGCACGATGTTCCAGGAGGCCCGCCAGGTCACCATCCCGCTGCACGTCCTGCTGCAGTGGGACGACGAAGGGAACGACCGGCAGATGGCGCTGGACCTGTTCGACGCTTTCGGCTCCCGGGAGAAGACGCTGCACGCCAATCTCGG
>JBDTXF010000524.1:0-2657 GCA_040006355.1 Nocardioidaceae bacterium
CGTCCTTGCCGAGCCGCTGGGTCGCGAACCGCTGCAGCTCGAGCCGGTCGCGCGGCGGCGGCTCGTCCTCGATGAGGGCGGACGCCGCGTCCATCCGGAACTTCGGCTTCGCGGTGCGGGCCGGCGCCCCGCGACGAAGCCAGGCCAGCTCCTTGCGCATCAGGTTCTGCCGGCGTGACTCCGAGGCCTGTGCCTGGCGCTGGCGCTCTGCCTTGGCCAGCACGAACGCCGCGTAGCCGCCCTCGTAGACGTCGACCGCGCCGTCGTGCACCTCCCAGGTCGTGGTGCACACCTCGTCGAGGAACCAGCGGTCGTGGGTCACCACCACCAGCGCCCACGTACGGCGGGTGAGGTGCTGGGCCAGCCACGCCACCGCCTCGACGTCGAGGTGGTTGGTGGGCTCGTCGAGCACCACCAGGTCGTGGTCACCGAGCAGCAGCCGGGCCAGCGAGCAGCGCCGGCGCTCACCGCCGGACAGGCCCTCGACGAGCCGCTCCAGGCTGAGGCCGACGAGCAGCACCTCGACCACCTCACGGGTGGTCTGGTCGGCGGCCCACTCGTGGTCGGCGCGCCCCTGCAGGACGACCTCACGGACCGTCGCGTCCGGGTCCAGCTCGTCGCCCTGGGTGAGGAAGCCGAGGTGCAGGCCTCGGTTGCGGGAGACCCGGCCCCGGTCCGGCTCCTCGAGCCCGCCGATGATCCGCAGCAGGGTGGTCTTGCCGTCGCCGTTGCGGCCGACCACGCCGATCCGCTCCCCGGCGCCCACACCGAGGCTGACGTCGGCGAGCAGCGGCCGCACGCCGTAGGCCTTGTGCACCCGCTCCAGGCTGACCAGGTTCGCCACCGCCATCTAGCTGCCCTCCCCGGACCGGCCGACCGGGCGTGAGACCACCCGGGCGCCGTGCACCGGACCCGGCGCGAAGGACACCGGCTCGAGACCGTGGGCCGCGAGGCCGTCGGCCACCCGCGTCGCGTGCGAGCGGCTCTCGCACAGGAACAGACAGCTCGGGCCGGAGCCGGAGAGCACCGCACCGTGGGCCGACTGCGCGAGCCCGAGGTCCAGGGCGGCGCGCAGCCCGGGCCGCAGCCGCAGCGCCGCGGGCTGCAGGTCGTTCGACAGCGCGGCGCCGAGCTCGGCGACGTCGTGACCGCGCAGTGCGGCCATCAGCTCGTCGGGGATCTCCGGCGCCCCCACCTCGGAGCCCGCGTGCATCGCGTCGAACTCGCCGTAGACCTCAGGGGTGGACAGGCCCTGACCGGACTCCAGCACCACCCACCAGTACTCCCCGCGCGTCATCAGCGGGGTCACCAGCTCACCTCGCCCGGAGCCGATCGCGGTGCCGCCGACCAGGGCGAAGGCCACGTCGCTGCCCAGCTCGGCAGCCAGCTCGAGGAGCCGCTCGCGCGGCGTGCCCAGGCCCCACAGCTGGTCGCAGGCCACCAGGGTCGCCGCGGCGTCGGCACTGCCGCCGGCCATCCCGCCTGCGACCGGGATGCCCTTGTCGATGGAGATCTCGACCCCGCGGGAGAGCCCGTGGTGCTCGGCCAGCAGCACCGCGGCACGCACCGCGAGGTTGGACCCGTCGGTGGGCACGTCGTCGACCGGGAGCCGCTCGGAGGTGACTGTGACGGTGACGTCGTCGTCGGCGTCGCGGACGGTGACCTGGTCGTGCAGCCCGACCGCCTGGTAGACGGTCGCCAGCGAGTGGAACCCGTCCGGACGCACCGGACCCACGCCGAGCGCCAGGTTGATCTTCGCCGGCGCGGTGACCACGACGCTGCCGGTCACCGGGCTCCTTCTGCCAGCGTGAGCCCCTCGGCGATCAGCGCGAACTGCTCGACGCCGAGGGCCTCGCCGCGCGACATCGGGTCCACCCCGGCGTGCGCGAGGGCAGCCTCCGCGGCCTCCACCGAGCCGGCGAGCTGCTTGAGGGTCGAGCGCAGCGTCTTGCGCCGCTGGGCGAACGCGGCGTCGACGACGGCGAACACCAGCTCGCGGGTGGCGCCGACCTGCGGCGGGTCCCGGTGCGTCCACGCGACGAGACCGGAGTCCACGCGCGGCGCGGGCCAGAAGACCGATCGGCCCACCGACCCCGCCCGTCGTACGTCGGCGAACCAGGCGGCCTTCACCGACGGCACGCCGTAGGTGCGCGAGCCGGGAGGCGCCGCGAGCCGGTCGGCCACCTCGGCCTGGACCATCACCAGGCCGTGGCGCAGGGACGGGAGCAGCTCCATCAGGTGCAGCAGGACCGGCACCGAGACGTTGTAGGGCAGGTTGGCGACCAGCGCGGTCGGCGCCGGCCCCGGCAGCCCGGTGATGCGGAGCGCGTCGGCCTCGACCACCTTGAAGCGGTGCGCCTGGTCCGGGGCGTACGCCGCGATGGTGGCGCGCAGCGCACCGGCGAGGGCCGGGTCGATCTCGACGGCGACCACCCGCGCGGCTGTGGCGAGCAGGGCGAGGGTGAGCGAGCCCAGGCCGGGACCCACCTCGAGGACGACGTCGTCGGCGGTGATCCCGGACGCGCGCACGATCCGCCGCACCGTGTTGGGGTCGATCACGAAGTTCTGGCCGCGCTGCTTGGTGGGGCGGACCCCGAGCTCGTCGGCGAGCAGACGCACCTCCGCCGGCCCGAGGAACCTCGGACCGGCGGAGGAGT
>JBDTXF010000525.1:0-2653 GCA_040006355.1 Nocardioidaceae bacterium
GCCGGTGCGGGTCAGCCCCGCGCCGGTGACCCCCACACCCGTGACCGGGCCGATCCGGTCCTTGAGCTCGAGGATGATCCGCTGGGCGCCCTTCTGACCGACCCCGGACACCGCGGTGAGCGCCTTGACGTCCTCCGTGGCGACCGCGCGCCGCAGCTCGTAGGGGGTGAGCACCGCCAGCATCGCCTGGGCGAGCTTGGGTCCGACCCCGCTGGCCGTCTGGAGCAGCTCGAACGCCGACTTCTCGTCCTCGTCGAGGAAGCCGAACAGGGTCAGGGACTCCTCGCGCACCACCATGCTGGTGGGCAGGGTGGTGGGCGACCCGATGTGGAGCGTGGCCAGCGTGTGCGGCGTGCAGTGCAGCTCGAGGCCGACCCCGCCGACCTCGAGGACCACAGAGCTCGGCGTCACGTCCGCGACGGTCCCCCGCACGAACGCGATCACCGGCCGCTCCGTCCGGCCGCCGCGACCGCCGCGACCGCGGCGTCCAAGCGGCTCTGGGCACCGCCGCGCCAGATGTGGCAGATCGCCAGCGCCAGGGCATCGGCCGCGTCGGCCGGCCTCGGCGGCGCGTCGAGGCGCAGCAGGCGCGTCACCATCGCGGCCACCTGGGCCTTGTCGGCCCGGCCGCTGCCGCTGACCGCGGCCTTCACCTCGCTGGGGGTGTGCAGCGCCACCGGGATGCCGCGCCGGGCGGCGACCACCATCGCGATCCCGCTCGCCTGGGCGGTCCCCATCACGGTGCGGACGTTGTGCTGGCTGAACACCCGCTCGACGGCCACGGCGTCCGGGGTGTGCCGGTCCAGCCAGTCGTCCACGACCCGCTCTATCTCGCAGAGCCGGAGCGCGGTGTGCTGGTCGGAGGGGGTGAGCACGACACCGAACTCGACCATCCGCAGTGGTCTGCCGACCGAGCCCTCCACGACGCCGAGCCCGCAACGGGTCAGCCCGGGGTCTATGCCCAGCACACGCATGGAGAGCCTCTCGTCCGAACACCTGTTCTAAGACGACGCTAACCGAGCCGGAGCGCCGTGGCCGCCTGCGACACGGGTCCGGCGGGACCTACGCGTCGAGGGACTCCAGGACGTCGTCGCTGACGTCGAAGTTGCCGAAGACGTTCTGCACGTCGTCGAGGTCCTCCAGTGCGTCCACGAGCCTGAGCACGGCCCCCGCGGCCTTCTCGTCCTCCAGCTCGACCTGCATGGAGGGCACGAAGGACGCCTCCGCGGAGTCGTAGTCGACACCGGCGGCCTGCAGCGCGGTGCGGACCGCGACCAGGTCGGTCGCCTCGCTGATCACCTCGAAGGCGTCGCCGAGGTCGTTGACCTCCTCGGCGCCGGCATCCAGGGTGGCCTCCAGGACGTCGTCCTCGGACACCTGACGGCTCTCCTGGGACTGCGGGACGAGCACCACGCCCTTGCGGTTGAACAGGTAGGACACCGAGCCGGGGTCCGCCAGCGACCCGCCGTTGCGGTTCATCGCCGTCCGGACCTCCATCGCGGCCCGGTTCTTGTTGTCGGTGAGGCACTCGATCAGGAAGGCGACGCCGTTCGGGCCATAGCCTTCGTACATGATCGTCTGGTAGTCGGCGCCACCGGACTCGGCACCCGAGCCGCGCTTGACGGCGCGGTCGATGTTGTCGTTCGGGACCGAGGTCTTCTTGGCCTTCTGGATGGCGTCGTAGAGCGTCGGGTTGCCCGACACGTCGCCGCCACCCGCCCGCGCGGCGACCTCGATGTTCTTGACCAGCTTGGCGAACAGCTTGCCGCGACGCGCGTCGACGACGGCCTTCTTGTGCTTGGTGGTCGCCCACTTGGAGTGGCCTGACATCTAGGTCCTCAACCTTTCAGGGCTTGCGGAGACTTCCGGACCCCCGCGACGCCGCGCCGGTCACCATGGCCACGAACAGCGCGTGGAACCGGTGGTCACCGGTGATCTCGGGGTGGAACGACGTGGCGAGCAGGTTCGCCTGACGGACCGCGACGATCCTACCCATCGCGCTGCCGGTGGCCACCGTGGCGACGACCTGCACGTCCGCCCCGATCTTCTCCACCCACGGGGCCCGGATGAACATCGCCCGGAACGGCCGCGGACGAGGCTCCCCGGTCTCGCCGCCGAAGCGCACGTCCAGGTCCGCCTCGAAGGAGTCGACCTGGCGGCCGAACGCGTTGCGGCGCACGACGACGTCGAGACCGCCGAACGTCTCCTGGCCACTCGCCGCCCCCTCGATCCGGTCGGCCAGCATGATCATGCCCGCGCAGGTGCCGAACGCCGGCAGCCCTCCGCGCAGGCGCTCGGACAGCGGGTCGAACAGGTCGAAGGCCCGGGCCAGCTTGGACATGGTCGTGGACTCGCCGCCCGGCATCACGATCCCGTCGACCCCGTCGAGCTCGCGCGGACGGCGTACGGCGAGCGTGGTGGCACCGGCCCTCTCGAGCATCGTCCGGTGCTCACGCACGTCGCCCTGGAGCGCCAGCACGCCCACGACGGGAGCCGTCGTCACGGGCCTACCAGCCGCGTTCAGCGAGGCGGTGCGGCTGCGGGATCTCCTCGACGTTGATGCCCACCATCGCCTCGCCGAGCCCGCGCGAGACCTTCGCGACCACATCGGGGTCGTCGAAGAACGTGGTCGCCTTCACGATCGCCTCGGCGC
>JBDTXF010000526.1:0-2642 GCA_040006355.1 Nocardioidaceae bacterium
TGCCCGGCGACCGCGAGGTCGACGAGAAGCGGCTCGGTGGCCAGCTCGAGCCCACCGAGGTCGAGGCCTTCGACGAGGCGGACTTCAAGGATCACCCGTCCCTGGCGAAGGGCTACATCGGGCCGGGTGCGCTGGGGGAGAAGAACGCCTCCGGCATCCGCTACCTGGTCGACCCCCGCATCGTCGAGGGCACCCGCTGGGTCACCGGCGCCGACGTGTCCGGCTCGCACGTGCTCGACCTGGTCGTCGGCCGCGACTTCACCCCCGACGGGACCATCGAGGCCGCCCAGGTCAAGGACGGCGACCCCTGCCCGCAGTGCACCCCCGACGGGGGCCACGGGACCCTGCACACCGCCCGTGGCATCGAGATGGGCCACATCTTCGCCCTCGGCCGCATGTACGCCGACGCCCTCGGCCTGCGGGTGCTGGACGAGAACGGCAAGCTGGTCACGGTCACGATGGGCTCCTACGGCATCGGCGTCTCCCGCGCCGTGGCCGCGATCGCGGAGAACACCCACGACGACCTCGGCCTGGTCTGGCCGCGGGAGGTCGCGCCCGCCGACGTGCACCTGGTCGCCACCGGCAAGGACCCGGCGATCTTCGCGGCTGCCGACCACCTGGCCGTGGAGCTGGCTGCCCAGGGCCTCACGGTGCTCTACGACGACCGCCCGAAGGTCTCGCCCGGGGTCAAGTTCAAGGACGCCGAGCTGATCGGGGTGCCGACCATCGTCGTGGTCGGCAAGGGCCTGGTCGACGGGGTCGTCGAGGTCAAGGACCGGGCCTCGGGGGAGCGCGAGGACGTCGCCGTGGCCGATGTCGTCGAGCACGTCGTCGCGGCGGTCCACGAGCCGGTGGGCAACCCGATCACGGAGGGCTGACCCGATGCCGAGGCTCGAGGCGGTGATCTTCGACTGGGGCGGCACGCTGACCCCGTGGCACACCGTCGACTTCGACGCCGAGGCGCGCGCCCTCGCGGCCGCGGCGGTGGAGCAGCATGACGACGCGCCGCACCGGCTCGGCGCCGCCGTGCAGGAGGTCTGGGGCCGTTCACGCGACGACCACACCAGTGCGACGCTGGCGGACATCTTCGTGGCGGCCGGCCTCTCGCACGACGAGTCCCGCCTCGACGACTACCGCGCGTTCTGGGCGCCGCACACCGCCACGGACCCCGACGTGCTGCCGCTGTTCAGCCGGCTGCGCCTCAACGGGCTGAAGGTCGGCGTGCTGTCCAACACCGTCTGGCCGCGGGCGTGGCACGAGGAGCTCTTCGACCGCGACGGAGTCCTGGACCTGATCGACGGTGCCGTCTACACCAGTGAGATCCCCTGGACCAAGCCGTCCCCGGAGGCGTTCCGGGCCGCGATGGGCGCCGTCGGGGTGGACGACCCGGCCGCCTGCGTCTTCGTCGGCGACCGGCTCTTCGACGACATCTGGGGTGCCGCCAACGTCGGGATGCGCACCATCCTGGTCCCGCACAGCGACATCCCGCTCGAGCAGGTCGGGCACACCCAAGGCGACCCGGACGCGGTCGTCGAGCAGCTCACGCACGTCTACGACGTGGTCAGCGCCTGGCGCGCGAGCGCCTAGAGCTCCTCGATGCCCGGGAACCGGGCCGGCGTGCCCCCGAAGGACAGCTCACGGACGGCGCTGTCGCCCAGCGCGTCGACCGCCCACCTCCGGTCGGCCCGTGAGGTGCTGGCGACGCAGGCTGCATAGACGTCCGCGCAGCGGCGCTCGGTCACCCGGGCTCCTGCTGCCAGCTGTGCGGCGGTCCGGCTGAGGTGGGGCAGTCGGTAGCTCACGGCCGCCGCGACCGGGTCTCCGCCGGCGGCGCGCACCATCGACATCAGCTGGTCGCGGCGGGCCCGGTGCGTGGCGTAGGCCGAGGACAGCCGCGTCGCGAGCCGGGGCTGCTGCGAGGAGGACACCCGACCGCCCAGCACGCCGTACACGTAGACCGCGGCGTGCTCGCCGGCCAGGGTCTGCTGCAGCGCCTCGAGCGGGGTCACCGGCGGTCCCGTGCGGCGTCCGAGAGGTGCACGGACTGCTGGCCCGCGGCGGCGGCCATGCTGGCGAGCAGCCGGGCGAAGGGCCCGCTGTCGGCGACCAGGGCGCCGCGGCGAACGGCGGCGCCCAGCTCGCCCTCGGCTCGCGCGAGGCTGTTCAGAGCGGCAGCCGCGTCGGCGGGCACGGCGCCGGGTCGGGGCGTCGTGGCCCCCGACGGTGGGGGTGCGTCGCGCGGGACCGCCCGGGTGAGCAGGTCGACGTGGGCGCGGTGCGTCGCACGCGCCCCGGCCACGGTGGGCCGGACCTTCGGATGCCTGCGGACGGTCGCGACCAGCTGGTCGAGCATCGCCTGCTCGTCTCTCAGCACGGTGGCCGCGAGCGCGACGTCGGGGCCCTCGGGCTCCCGGGTGGGCGCGGGCGTGCGGGTCGCAGGGACCGGTGATCCGTCCGCGGTGCACCCGGTCGTCACCGCCACGGTCAGTGCGGCCGCACCGCCGAGCGCGGCGCGACGGGAGACGGTCGGAGGGCGAGGCACTCAGATCACCGTGGCAGGTCTGCGAGCGCGCCCCGCCCCGGTGGTCATGCCTGAGGTTAGCAACCGAACCGCTAGTGTTGCGGGGCGGCGCACCACCACA
>JBDTXF010000527.1:0-2639 GCA_040006355.1 Nocardioidaceae bacterium
GACCGGACCCCGCGCCGGGCTGGTTCGGCTTCCACGAGATCTTCCACAGCCTGACGATCGCGGCCTTCGTGGCCCACTATGCAGGGGTCGCGCTGGTGCTGTGACCCGGCGACCGGAGGCTCAGAGGTGCTCCACGACGTGGTCGATGCACGCGGTCAGCGCCTCCACGTCGGCCGGGTCGATCGCGGGGAACATCGCCACCCGCAGCTGGTTGCGCCCGAGCTTGCGGTAGGGCTCGGTGTCCACGATCCCGTTGGCCCGCAGGACCCTCGCCACCGCCGCGGCGTCCACGCTGTCGTCGAAGTCGATGGTGCCGATCACCAGGGAGCGCTCGTCCGGCTCCACGACGTACGGCGAGGTGTAGGCCGTCTTCTCGGCCCAGGTGTAGAGCCGGCTCGAGCTGTCGGAGGTGCGCGAGACCGCGAAGTCGAGGCCGCCCTGGCCGAGGAGCCAGTCGAGCTGCTCGGCCATCAGGAACAGGGTCGCGACCGACGGGGTGTTGTAGGTCTGGTTCTTCACCGAGTTGTCGATGGCGGTGGGCAGGTCGAGGAACGCGGGCACCCACCGGTCGGTCGCGGCGAGCTCGGCGGCCCGCTCGAGGGCCGCCGGCGACAGGACGGCGACGTAGAGCCCGCCGTCGGAGGCGAGGCTCTTCTGCGGGGCGAAGTAGTAGGCATCCACCTCGCTGATGTCGACCGGGAGGCCGCCGGCACCGGAGGTGGCGTCGACCAGCAGCAGGGCGCCCTCGTCGGCGCCCTCGACGCGGCGCACCGGCGCCATCACGCCGGTCGAGGTCTCGTTGTGGGCCCAGGCGTAGACGTCGATCCCGGACTCAGCCCGCGGCTGGGGGCGGGTGCCGGTGGCCGAGGCGATCACGGTCGGGTCACTGAGGAACGGTGCCTGCTGCGCGGCGGTCGCGAACTTCGAGGAGAACTCCCCGAACACCAGGTGCTGGCTGCGCTCGCGGATCAGCCCGAGGGTCGCGACGTCCCAGAACGCCGTCGCGCCGCCGTTGCCCAGCACCACCTCATAGCCCTCGGGCAGCGAGAACAGCGCGGAGACGCCCTCGCGGACCCGGCCGACCAGGCCCTTGACCGGGGCCTGGCGGTGCGAGGTGCCCAGCAGCGACGTGCCGGTCGCCGCGAGAGCGGCGAGGGCCTCCGGGCGGACCTTCGACGGCCCGGCTCCGAAGCGCCCGTCGCTGGGCAGCAGATGGTCCGGGATGATGATGATCGCGTCGGTCACGACGGGGGCCTGCCTCGGTTCTCGAGCCTGGTGACCTGACGTCGTTGTCAGCTCGGTGCGGTCCTAGTCTGTCACGATGCTGCGACTCGCCCCGGTGCGGTTCTCCGACCCCGAGACCCAGGCGCTGGTCGCGCGGGTGCAGGCGGAGTACGTCCTGCGCTACGGCGGCGAGGACGACACCCCGCTCGCCGTCGGCGTCTTCGACCCGCCGCAGGGCGCCTTCTTCCTGGGCCGCGAGGACGGGGTCGCGGTGGCGATGGGCGGCTGGCGGATGCGGCCCGACGTACTCCCGTTCGGCGGGGTGCTCTCGGCCGAGGTCAAGCGGATGTACGTCGTGCCCGAAGCCCGCCGACGGGGACACGCGGGGGCCGTCCTGGCCCACCTCGAGGAGACGGCCTCCACGGCCGGGGCGGACGCGATGGTGCTCGAGACGGGCACCGAGCAGCCCGAGGCGATCGCGATGTACGTCGCGGCGGGCTTCGTGCTGGTCGGGGCCTTCGGGCACTACACCTGGTCCCCGAAGGCGCGGTGCTTCGGCAAGCGGCTGCGCTCCGCCGAGGCCTAGGAGCGCTCGGTCTGCGGGGTGGGCCAGGCGGCCTCGCCGACGTCGACGGGCTGGGCGGTCGCGGCCCGGAGCGTCCGGTGGATCGTGAAGACCCTGTCGAGCCCGGTGATCGCGAACACCTTCAGGGTCTGGTCGTTGGCGCAGACCAGGCTCAGCGAGCCGTTCAGCGCCTGGGCCCGACGGCGTCCGCCGATGAGCGCGCCGAGGCCGATCGACTCGATGAAGTCCACGCCGCTCAGGTCGATCACCAGGTGCACGTCACCGGCGACCAGCGCGTCGGTGACCGCCTCGGTGAGTGCGGGCCCGGTGGCGAAGTCGATCTCGCCCTGGGGGCTCAGCACGGTGTGCCCCTCGACATGGGCGACGTCGATCTGCAGGTGCATGACTGGTCCTTCACGAAGGAGGCTGAGGACACCGCTGCTGTGCTGAACGCGCCCGGATGATCCTGACATGTCCTGCGCCCACAAGCCATCCGGGACCGGTCGACCAGGGTCCTCTCGACGAGGACCAGCCGGACGCGCGAGGGGGAGCCGGGGTCACGCCCAGTCGGTGTTCCAGCCCGGGACCTCGTCGGCCTTGCGCTGGGCCGGGCCGGTGTACTTCGCGGACGGCCGGATCAGTCGCCCGGTGCGCTTCTGCTCCAGGATGTGCGCGGACCAGCCACCGGTGCGGGCACAGGTGAACATCGAGGTGAACATGTGCGGCGGCACCTCGGCGAAGTCCAGCACGATCGCCGCCCAGAACTCGACGTTGGTCTCCAGCACCCGGTCGGGACGACGCTCCTTGAGCTCGGCCAGCGCGGCCTTCTCCAGGGCCTCGGCGACCTCGT
>JBDTXF010000528.1:0-2634 GCA_040006355.1 Nocardioidaceae bacterium
ATCGGCGAGGAGCAGGTCGTCGAGGCCGCCGACATGCTGATCGCCAACACCGACCTCGAGGCCAAGCAGCTCCTCGAGCTGTACGACGCCGACCCGGCGCGCGTCGAGGTGGTGCACCCCGGGGTCGACCTCGACGTGTTCCGCCCGTCGGGGTCCGCCCGCGCCCGGCTGGGCCTCCCCGCGGACGCCGTGGTGCTGATGTTCGCCGGTCGCATCCAGCCGCTCAAGGCACCCGACGTCCTGCTGCGCGCGCTGCACGCCCTGCTCGAGCGCGACCCGTCCCTGCGCCCGCGGCTCGTGGTCCCCGTGGTCGGCGGCCCGTCCGGCACGGGCCTCGAGCACCCCGAGTCGCTCGCGCAGCTGGCCGAGGCGCTCGGCATCGCCGACGTGGTGCGCTTCGTGCCGCCGGTGGCGCAGTCCGTGCTCGCCGACTGGTACGCCGCCTCCACGCTGGTCTGCGTGCCGTCCTACAACGAGTCCTTCGGGCTGGTCGCGCTCGAGGCGCAGGCGGCAGGCACCCCGGTGGTGGCCGCGGCGGTGGGCGGCCTCACCACGGTCGTGCGCGACGGGGTGTCCGGGCTGCTCGTCGAGGGCCACGACCCCGCCGACTACGCCCGGGCGATGGAGCGCATCGTGAGTGCCCCCGACCTGCGGGCCTCGATGTCGCGTGGAGCCCTGGCGCAGGCTGCGCACTTCGCATGGGAGCGCACCGCCGACCGGACGCTCGAGGTCTACCGCGTCTCGGCGCAGTCGATGCGCGACGACCTCGCCGGGGCACGCCGGTGACTGCCCGCGAGACCGCCCTCGCGACCGTCCGGAGCACCCTGGGTGACTGCGACCTCACCTGGCAGGAGATCAAGGAGGGCGTCTTCACCGTCGACCTCCCCGGCGAGAAGAAGCTCTCCACGCCGTGCCGTCTCGACGTCGGGGAGCACGCCTTCGGGGTGCACGCCTTCGTCGCTCGCCAGCCCGACGAGAACCACGAGCGCGTCTACCGCTGGCTCCTGGAGCGCAACCTCAAGCTGTTCGGGGTCTCCTTCGCCCTCGACCACTCCGGCGACATCTACCTCGACGGGCGGCTGCCGCTCGTCGCGGTCACCCCCGAGGAGATCGACCGGCTGCTCGGCGCCGTGCTGACCTACGCCGACGAGTCCTTCAACACCATCCTCGAGCTCGGTTTCGCCACCTCGATCCGCAAGGAGTGGGAGTGGCGCAGGAGCCGCGGAGAGTCCACCCGGAACCTCGACGCGTTCCGCGGCTGGCTCGAGCGCGGCTGACCGGACCCTGGACCGGCTAGGCCGGGACGGTGTCGCGCCGGCCCCGTGGCCTGCGCCGGGCCAGCCCGACCCCGACCAGGCACAGCACGCCGCCGACGTACGCCATCGCGGTCGGTGCCTCGGACAGGAACAGCGCGCTGAGCACGATGGTCACCGGTGGCACGAGGTACGTCGTGACGCTCAGGTTGCCCGCCGTCATCGACGACAGTGCGAAGGCATAGGTCGTGAACGCGATCGCCGTGGGGAACACCCCGAGGTAGACCACCCACGCGAGGTCGCCGGTGCTCGCGTCCCCGGCGTCGTGCACGAGCGAGCCCGCGAAGGGCAGGCAGACCACCGCACCGACCGTGCAGGCCACCCAGGTGATCTCGATCGCGGAGAGCCGGGAGACCAGCGGCTTCTGGACGATCAGGCTGATCGCGTAGGCCAGTGCGGACACCAGGCACAGCAGCACGCCGAGGGGGTCGCGGTCGCCGTGGCCGGAGCCCGCGGTGGCGATCAGCACCACGCCGGCGAAAGCCACCACCAGTCCCACGCCGAGGGCGGGGGTCGCGCGCTCCTTGAGGAACACCGCCGCCAGCACGGCGACCAGGGCGGGCGAGAGCTGGATCAGCATCGCAGCGGTGCCCGCGTCGACGCGCCGCTCGCCGGCGTTGAGCGCGAGGTTGTAGACCCCGAACCACAGCACGCCGATCACCACGAGTCCGGGCCAGTCCCGGCGCCGCGGTGTGCTCCAGCCGCGCACCGCCAGCACCGACCCGAGCGCGGCCGAGCCCACGAGCAGCCGGCCGAGCGAGAGCGCACCCGGGGAGAACGTCTCCCCGAGGTGCCGGATGGCCACGAACGCCGAGGCCCACAGCAGCAGGGTCACCGCGACGGCGAGCAGGGGCAGCATGGTCGGGCGTCCAGCGGGAGTCACGGCCTCACGGTAGTGGAGAGCACCGACATTCGCCGGGGGTCAGGTCTCGAGCTTGTAGCCGAGCCCGCGAACCGTGACCAGGTGGCTCGGGACCGCCGGGTCCGGCTCGATCTTCGCGCGCAGCCGCTTGACGTGCACGTCGAGGGTCTTGGTGTCGCCGACGTAGTCCGACCCCCACACCCGGTCGATCAACTGGCCGCGGGTGAGCACCCTCCCGGGGTTGCGCAGGAACATCTCCAGCAGCTCGAACTCCTTGAGCGGCAGCTTGGTGTCCCCGCCGTTGACGGTCACCACGTGCCGCTCGACATCCATGCGCACCGGTCCGGCCTCCAGCGTCGCCGGGGTCAGCTCGACCTCCTGGCCGCGGCGCAGCACCGCCCGGATCCGGGCCACCAGCTCGCGGGGGGAGTAGGGCTTGGTGACGTAGTCGTCGGCGCC
>JBDTXF010000529.1:0-2628 GCA_040006355.1 Nocardioidaceae bacterium
AAGAAGCCGATCGTGTTGTAGCCCCAGTAGTTCGCCAGCCCCTGGTCGATCAGCGTGCTGTCCTGGACGAACTGGTGGACCGGCATCAGCTCGATCGCGGTGACCCCGAGGCTCTTGAGGTGGCCGATCGAGACCGGGTGCGCCACCCCGGCGTAGGTCCCGCGGATCTCCTCGGGGATGTCCGGGTGCGTCATCGTCAGGCCCTTGACGTGCGCCTCGTAGACGATGGTGTCGTGGTACTCGTGGTCCGGGTGCCGGTCGCTGCCCCAGTCGAAGAACGGGTTGACCACCACCGACAGCATCGTGTGACCGGCGCTGTTGCGGTCGTTGAAGGCCGACTTCTTCGCGAACGTGTAGGAGAACAGCGACTCGTCGCCGTCGATCTGACCCTCGACCGCCTTGGCGTAGGGGTCCATCAGCAGCTTGGCCGGGTTGCAGCGGTGCCCGTTCCCGGGGTCGTAGGGCCCGTGCACGCGGTAGCCGTAGCGCTGCCCGGGCTGGACGCCGGGGATGTAGACGTGATGCACGTAGGCGTCGGTCTCCACCATCTCCACGCGCGTCTCCTTGCCCCGGTCCCCGATCAGGCACAGCTCGACCTTGTCGGCCACCTCCGAGAAGAGCGCGAAGTTCACCCCGGCACCGTCGTACGTCGCTCCCAGGGGGTACGGGCGTCCCGGCCAGATCTGCATCAGCGTCTCACTTCACTCTCATCGGGGGCCACGTCGGCGACCCGGCCCCCGGTCGCTGTTGGTCCGGACGACCCGGCGTGGAAGGGTAAGGGTATGGCCATCTCCACGACCGACCCGCGCACGGGCAAGGTTCTCAAGACGTTCGACGAGCTCACCGACGACCAGCTCGAGGCGAAGCTCGCCCGCGCCGCCGCGGCGGCGGGATCCTACCGCCTCACCACGTTCGAGCAGCGAGCCGGCTGGCTGCGCGCCGCGGCGGACATCCTGGACACGCGGACCGACGAGGTCGCCGAGCTGATGACGCTCGAGATGGGCAAGACCAAGAAGGCGTCCGCCGCCGAGATCGGCAAGTGCTCCGCGGTGCTGCGCTACTACGCCGACCACGGGGAGGCCTTCCTCGCCGACGAGCCGGTCGACCCGGACGAGGTGAACGCCTCGAAGGCCTACGCCCGCTACCTCCCGATCGGCGTGGTCCTGGCGATCATGCCCTGGAACTTCCCGCTCTGGCAGGCGATGCGCTTCGCGGCCCCTGCGCTGACGGCGGGGAACGTCGGTCTGCTCAAGCATGCCAGCAACGTGCCCCAGACGGCTCTCTTCATGGAGGAGCTGTTCCGCGACGCGGGGTTCCCCGACGGCGTGTTCTCGACCCTGCTGGTCGGGAGCAGCAAGGTTGAGGCGATCCTGCGCGACGACCGGGTGGCCGCGGCGACCCTCACCGGCAGCGAGGGCGCAGGCGTCGCGGTGGGCCGGACCGCCGGCGAGTCGCTGAAGAAGGTCGTCCTCGAGCTCGGTGGCTCGGACGCCTTCGTGGTGATGCCCTCGGCCGACCTCGCCGCGGCCGCCAAGGTGGCGACCACGTCTCGGACCCAGAACAACGGCCAGTCCTGCATCGCGGCCAAGCGGTTCATCGTGCACACAGACGTCTACGACGAGTTCGTGGCGCTGTTCGCCAAGGAGCTGTCGGCGCTGACCGTGGGTGACCCGATGGCCGACGGCACCGATGTCGGCCCGCTGGCCACCGAGCAGGGCCGCGAGGACGTCGAGGAGCTGGTCAAGGACGCCGTCGACAAGGGCGCCGAGGTGCTCGTCGGCGGCGAGCGGCCCGACCAGGACGGCTGGTGGTTCCCTCCGACGCTGATCGCGGGTGTGACCGAGGACATGGACATGTACCTCGAGGAGGTGTTCGGTCCGGTCGCCCAGGTGCACCGCGCCCGGGACCTCGAGGACGCCGTCCGGATCGCCAACGTCACGCGGTTCGGGCTGGGCTCCAACGCGTGGACCACCGACGAGGGCGAGCAGGAGGTCTTCATCCGCGACCTGCAGGCCGGCCAGACGTTCATCAACGGCATGGTGGCCTCGTTCCCGGCGCTGCCCTTCGGTGGCGTCAAGGCCTCGGGACACGGCCGCGAGCTCACCGCCCACGGGATGCACGAGTTCATGAACCTCAAGACGGTCTGGGTCGGCAGGTAGCCGACCGGGAGGAGTCCCGATGGAGACGATGTTCGGCTTCGGTCGGCTGGTGCTGCTGGTCGAGCCGTTGTACTTCGTCGACCCGCAGCCCGCGCCAGGCCAGGAGGGCCACGAGCGCGGGGTCCGGGTCGAGGTGCGGGTCCGGGAGCCGCAGCCGCAGCGTGGCTCGGTCTACGCCTCGCAGCGGATCGTGGTGGACCGCGCCGTCTGGCGCTGCGACCTCCTGGAGTCCGTCGAGGGCGGCCCGGGGTCGTGCGACCGGATGCACCACCACCCGGAGATGCACGACAACGAGCCGGGCGAGCGGGTCTTCGACGCCGGGCTGAGCAGCGACCCCGTCGGCTGGCTGGGCATGCAGCTGGCAGTGCCCCGCCGACTGCTCGAGCGGTCCGACGTGACCGCCGACGAGGGCTTCGACGACGACGCCGCCGAGCTGCTCGCCTCCCTGCCGGCGATCCTCGAGGTCGTC
>JBDTXF010000530.1:0-2619 GCA_040006355.1 Nocardioidaceae bacterium
GTGGGGGCGGCGCACGCGGCCCGGGCAGGCCGCGACTCCCGCGGAGACGCCGGCGGCCGACTGAGCAGGAGGCTCAGTAGCCCTGCACGAACTCCGTGAGCCGGGCGAGCTGGTCGGGGTCGGTGGACGGCAGCACGCCGTGCCCGAGGTTGAAGATGTGGCCGGATGCGGCACGGCCCGCCTCGACGACCTCGGTCGCCCGCTCGAGCATCACCTCGGTCGGCGCGAACACCAGCGACGGGTCGAGGTTGCCCTGCACCACGCGCCCACCGACGCGACGTACGCCGTCGGCGAGCGGCACCCGCCAGTCCACGCCGACCACGTCGGCACCCGCCTCGCCCATCAGGGCGAGCAGCTCCCCGGTGCCCACCCCGAAGTGGATGCGGGGCACACCGAGCGCACCGGCGGCAGTGAGCACCCGGGTCGACCATGGCATCACATAGCGGCGGTAGTCCTCGGGCGACGTGGCCCCGGCCCACGAGTCGAAGAGCTGTACGGCGGAGGCGCCGGCCTCGACCTGCACCGCGAGGTAGGCCGCCGAGATGGAGGCGATCCTCGACATCAGCGCGTCCCACACCCCGGGGGCGCCGAACATCATCGCCTTGGTCTTGGCGTGCTCCTTGGAAGGCCCACCCTCGACGAGGTACGACGCGACCGTGAACGGCGCACCGGCGAACCCGATCAGCGGCGTCGCCCCCAGCTCGCGGACGAGCGTGCGCACCGCCTCGGTGATGAAGGGGACGTGCTCGGGGGTCAGCTCGGGGATCGCCTCGACGTCGGCCATCGAGACCACCGGACGAGCCACCACCGGACCGACCCCCGGCACGATGTCGAGGTCGACCCCGACCGCCTTGAGCGGGAGGACGATGTCGGAGAAGAAGATCGCCGCGTCGACGCCGTAGCGCCGCACCGGCTGGAGGGTGATCTCGACGACCAGGTCGGGGCGCATGCAGGACTCGAGCATCGCCACGCCCTCGCGGACCTTGCGATACTCCGGAAGCGACCGTCCGGCCTGGCGCATGAACCACACCGGGGTGTGCGGGACCGGCTCCGCGCGCGCTGCGCGCAGGAAGGCGGAGTCGTGGACGCGGGGGTCGGTCGAGGCGGCGGACGGCACCAGCCCATCCTCCCAGGTGGGCCCACCCGGCCCTGCACCCGGACGCCCGGCCCCCCGGGGGAAACCGCGTGTCGAGCGACCAAGATCACCGATCCGGCCTACCCTGACCCCATGGTCGCACGTCAAGAGCCTCGTGTGGACCCCTCTGTCTTCCCGGAGGAGTTCCGGGCTGCCGTTGCGCAGTTGCGCGCAGCTCGACTGCGCCCCGAGGTGCTCTGCGAGGAGATGCCGGCACCGCAGCGGATCGCCCCCTTCGCCTCGGCGCTGTCGGCCGACGTGACCGTCGACGGCGACGACGTCGGCACCGGGCGCCTCGTGCTGCTCCACGACCCGGCCGGCAACGACGCCTGGGAGGGCACCTTCCGCTGCGTGGCCTACGCGCGCGCCGAGATCGACCCGGAGATGGCCAACGACCCGCTGCTCGCCGAGGTCGGCTGGTCCTGGCTGAGCGAGGCGCTCGACGCCCACGGCGCCGTCCATGCCGCCCCCTCCGGCACCGTCACCAAGGTGTCGTCCGAGAGCTTCGGCAGCATGGCCGACGAGGACGCCAGCGCCCAGGTGGAGATCCGCGCCTCGTGGACCCCGGTCGCCGACGGCGACGGCCCGCCCGACCTGGGGCCGCACGTGGAGGCCTGGGGCGAGCTGCTGTGCACCGCCTCCGGCCTGCCGCCCGTGCCCGAAGGGGTCGCGCCGCTGCCGAGTCGACGCGGTCAGCGCGGCCGAGGCTGATGGGCCGGCCCGACGAGAGCACAGCACCTACAGAGGACGTCACAGCGGACAGCTCCGCGGTCGAGCAACCCGACGCACCGCCCCCCGAGCCTGCTCCCCTGCTGGAGCTGCGCGACGGACTGACCCCGGTCGTCGAGACCGACGCTGCCCTCGCCGAGACCGTTGCGGCCTTCGCCGCGGGCACCGGCCCGGTCGCGATCGACGCGGAGCGGGCCTCCGGCTACCGCTACTCGGCTCGTGCCTATCTCGTCCAGCTGCGGCGGGTGGGCTCCGGCACCGCCCTGGTCGACCCGATCGCCTTCGACGACCTCTCGGCGCTCGACGACGCGCTCGGCGGCGCCGAGTGGATCCTGCACGCCGCCACCCAGGACCTCGCCTGCCTCGCCGAGGTCGGGCTGCGGCCGAGCAGCCTGTTCGACACCGAGCTCGCCGGTCGGCTGCTGGGCTACCCGCGCGTCGGGCTGGCCACCCTCGTCGAGACGGTGCTCGGTCGCAGCCTGCGCAAGGAGCACTCCGCCGTCGACTGGTCGACGCGGCCGCTGCCCGAGCCGTGGCTGGAGTACGCCGCCCTCGACGTCGAGGCGCTCGTCGAGCTGCGGGAGGCCCTCGGCCGCGAGCTCGAGGAGACCGGCAAGGCCGAGTGGGCCCGCCAGGAGTTCGAGCACCTGGTCCACGCACCCCCGAGCGGTCCGCGGCAGGAGCCCTGGCGGCGTACGTCGGGCATGCACCGGGCCCGCGGTCGGCGTGCCCTCGCCGCCGTACGCGAGCTGTGG
>JBDTXF010000531.1:0-2616 GCA_040006355.1 Nocardioidaceae bacterium
CGGCTTGAGACTCAGCTCGCGTTTCCGGCGCTGGTCAACCGCTATCCGAAGCTCCGGATTGCTCAGGGAGCCGAGCGTCGAGCGAGCTTGACCCTGCGGGGTTACACGAAGCTGCCCATCACCTGCTGATCAGGGCGAGTGCTTCGTATTGCACTCCCGCGGGGAGTCCGAGGCGTAGGGAGCCTCGTGCGCCTGGCTAGAAGGCCGCGCCGGTCGGGCGGGCGTTGAACATCCGCATCGAGGCGTTGCCGTCCTCGAAGAACGACAGCACCGTCACCGAGGCCGGTGCCATCTCCATCCGGTAGACCGAGTCCAGCGGCGCCCCGAGGGCACGGGCGACCAGCACCTTGATCGGGGTGACGTGGCTGACCACGACGACCGTGCGGCCGGCGTGCTCCGCGAGCAGCCGGTCGAGGCTGGCCAGCACCCGCCTCTCGACGACGCGGAACGACTCGCCGCCTCCGGGCGCCCGGTCGAGCGACCCGAGCCAGTCGTCCAGGTCGTCGGGGTAGCGCTCCCGGACCTCTGCGAACGTCATCCCATCCCAGCGGCCGAACTCCATCTCGGCGAGCCCGTCCTCGACGAGCAGCGCCTTGTCGAGGCGCTCGGCGAGGATCACCGAAGACTCCCGGGTGCGTCTCACCGGTGAGGACACCACCGCGTCGATGTCGGCGCCGAGGGGGGACAGCCACTCGGCGGTCGCCCGGACCTGGGCGCGACCCTCGTCGGACAGTCCGGGGTTGCTGCCACCCAGGCCACCGGAGAAGCGCTTGTCCACGGTGTGCGCCGTCGCTCCGTGCCGGACCAGCACCAAGGTGGTCACCGCACCCGACCCGGACCACCCGCGCGACGTGCGGACGGTCGCGCCCGGGGACGCGGTCGCCGTTGCGCCCGCCTGCTCGTCGAGGGCGGCGTTCAGGATCCGGTCGGCGTGCTCGTTCTGCTCCCGCGGGATCCAGGTGTAGGTCGTGCCGGACGGCGCGAGGTGCTGTGCGCGCTGCACCAGCGGCCTCATGTCGGGATGCTTGACCCGCCACCGGCCCGACATCTGCTCGACGACGAGCTTGGAGTCCATCCGCACCTCGAGGTCCGCCTCGGGGGTGTGCTCGAGGTAGAGCTCGAGGCCGGCGATCAGCCCGTTGTACTCAGCGACGTTGTTGGTCGCACGCCCGAGGCAGCCGGCCCGCTCCGCGATCACCTGGCGGGTCTTCGCGTCGAACAGCACGGCCCCGTAGGCGGCCGGACCCGGGTTGCCGCGCGACCCGCCGTCCGCCTCGACCAGCACGGATCGGCTAACCATCAGACTCCGGACTCCGAGGTGCGCACCAGGATGCGTTGGCACTCCTCGCAGCGCAGCACCTCGTCGGTGGGTGCCTTGGCGATGGCTCCGAGGTCGGCGGCGGTGAGCTCGAGGCTGCAGCCCAGGCACTGCCGTCGGCGCAGCGCAGCGGCGCCGACGCCACCCTTCTGGGCACGGATCTTCTCATAGAGCGTGAGCAGGTCCGCGGGCACGCCCTGGGCGGTGACCTTGCGCTCGTCGGTGGACCTCACGGCCTGCGCGGTGGCCTCACCGGCGCGGGCGTCGCGGCTCTCCTGCAGCTCGGCCGCCCGGGCGTCGATCTCCGCGATCCGGGCGCGCAGCCGGACCTGCTCGGACTGCACAGACTCCAGCCGCTCCATCACCTCGAGCTCGGTGTCCTCGAGCTCGGAGATGCGGCGTGCCAGGGACACGAGCTCCTGCTGCATCCGCTCGAGGTCCTTGGGGCTGGTGACCAGGCCACGGTCCATCCGGTCCTGGTCGCGGACCCGCCGGGTCTTGACCTGCTCGACGTCGGCGTCGGCCTTCCGCTGCTCGCGGGTCAGGTCGTCGATCTCGATCTGGGCATCGCGCACGGAGCCGTCCAGCTCGGCCCGCTCGGCCGCCAGGGCGGTGAGCTCCCCGGTCTCCGGCAGGTTCGCCAGCCGGTGCCGCAGCTGGTCGAGCGCGGAGTCGAGCTCCTGGACGTCCAGCAGCTTGAGCTGCGAGAAGGCGTCGGCTTTCAGCGGGTGCTCCCTGTGTAGTTGGTCGAGCTGTGTCGTTGGTCGAGCTGTGTCGTTGGTTCATCTGGTCCGGCCCGGGTCAGTCCACCCGGAAGGTCCACGGGTCGGTCACCACGGTGCTCACCCGGGTCTCCACCGTAGCGCCCCCAGCACGCACCGCGGCGAGCAGCGCGGCCTCGACGACCGGCAGCCAGGTCCACTCCGCAGCCCAGTGGGCCACGTCCACGAGCGCCGGCCCGCGGTGCTCGAGGAACTCCCCCGCCCGGTGGTGCCGGAGGTCGGAGGTGAGATAGACGTCCGCATCGGTGCCCAGCACGGTGTCCAGCATGAAGTCGCCGGCACCGCTGCCCACCACCACGGTCTCCACGCGGCGGTCCGGGTCACCTGCCACACGGACGCCGTGCGCGGTCGCCGGCAGCACGTCGCGGACCCGCTCGGCGAAGCCGCGCAGCGTCGTGGGTGCCTCGAGCAGGCCGATCCGGCCGTGCCCGCGCGTCGAGCACCCGTCGTCGCGGTCGTCCCGGTCGTCGCGGTCGTCGCGGTCGTCGCGGTCGTCGCGGTCGTCGCGGTCGTCGC
>JBDTXF010000532.1:0-2615 GCA_040006355.1 Nocardioidaceae bacterium
CGCACGGGTCGCGCGGCCGGCCACGGGCCTGGCCTCGTTGAGCGCTGTGCTCATCGGCGCTCCTCTCCTCGGGCGGGTGCTGGGCTGCACGCGCCGTCGGAGGGGTGAACACGGTCAGGAGGCCCGTGCATTCCCGACGACGTCGCGCACCACGAACTCGAGCACCGCCGCGACGATGATCGCCATCGCCTCGTCGGCACTCAACGCACCGCGCTTCGGGACCCGGAACCCGTGGTCGGCGCCGGGCACGATCACCACCTGCTGGTCCGGCGGGAACTCCTCGGGGGTCCCGAACGCGTCCCGCTCCCCCTGCACCACGAGGGACGGCACGCTCACCGCCTCGAGCTCCGCCAGCCGGGAGCGGTCCGGGCGTCCCGGCGGGTGCAGCGGGAACGCCAGGCCGAGGAACCCCGAGGCGCCGAGCTCGCGCGCCGTACGAGCGGCGGACCGGGCGCCGGCGCTCCGGCCGCCCACGACCAGGGGCGTGCGGACCCGGAGCCGGTTGGCGGCCGCCACGAAGCACTCGTCGAGGACCTGGGGCCTCGGCGCGACCCTGCGCCCGGCCACCCGCCACGGCTGCTCGACCCGGACCACCGACACGCCCTGGCGGGGCAGGTCCGCAGCCAGGGCGGCGAGGTCGAGCGCCTCGACCCCGCCGCCGGCGCCGTGGCCGAGCAGCAGGGTCGCGAACGGGTGCCGGGAGCGGTCCCGCACCAGGCAGGCATCACCGTGCGGGGTCGGGACCAGCTGCCGCTCACTCACGCGGACGATCCGGGCTCGGGTGCCAGCGCGTCGAGCAGCTCCGGGCCGTTGTTGCGCACGTTGTTGACCGCCGTGCTCACCGGGTAGGCCTCGAGCCGGCCCGGTGCGGCCGGCACCAGCAGCGAGGTGAGGTCGTCCACGCCCGAGGCGGCCGGGTCGAGCCACGCCGACCACCGGTCCGGCTCCACGAGCAGCGGCATCCGGTCGTGGATGTGGCCGAGCGAGTCCTCCGCCGAGGTGGTCAGCACCGTGCACGTCCACAGGAACCGCTCGGGGTCGTCCTCCGCGCGGGTCTTGTCGTGCCAGATCTCGTAGAGCCCGGCCATCGCCAGCACGCCGCCGTCGGCCGGGCGGATGAAGAACGGCTGCTTGACGGGCTTGCCGGCCATCGTCTGCTGCTCGGTCGGGTACCACTCGAAGTAGCCGTCCGCCGGGAGCAGGCACCTGCGCGAGGCGAACGCCCTCCGGTAGGCCGGCTTCTCGGCCACGGTCTCCATGCGGGCGTTGATCATCCTCCCTCCGATCGAGGGGTCCTTCGCCCAGAACGGCACCAGTCCCCACCTCAGCGTGCGCAGCTGCCGCTCGGCGGGGGCGTCGTCGGCCCGGTCCTCCCCCTTGGCGGGTCGCTGCAGCACGGCGTACACCTGCTTGGTGGGCGCCACGTTGAAGTCGGGCTGCAGGGTCTCCTTCACCTCGACCCTGTCGATCTCGAACTCCTCGACGAGGTCCTCGGGACGACGGCTGGAGGCGTAGCGACCACACATGCGGGCCAGGCTATCGGGCCAGGTCGTCCAGGAGCAGGGTGGCGGAGTCTGCGGCAGCAGGCAGACCCTCGATCCAGACGCGGACATCGGCCGCACCGAGGTCGAGGTCGCCCAGGAACTCGCGCACCAGCGCGAACGAGACCCCCAGGTCGACGGTGCGAGGCACCACGGCGACCGCCCGGTCGAGCCCGAGCCGACCGAGGGTCTGACCGCCGGAGAACACCGCGCGCAGCGCCTCGGTGACCTGCACCAGCCGCAGGGCGCGGGTGAAGCGGTGCCCGGGGGACGCGGCGGCCTCGCCGACGACCAGCTCGACGATCACCAGCGCATGACTCACCGACACGGACACGTCGGTGAGCTCGGCCTCGCGGTAGACCTCGTCGAGGCGGGTGCGGACGTGCGCGAGGCTGGCGAGGCCGGTCAGCGGGTCCTCGCAGGACAGGTCGTGGAGGTACTCCAAGGTGGCCTCGCTCCAGGCCACCGACAGCGCCTCGGCCGCCTCGAAGGACGGCGCCGTGCCCAGCACCAGCTCGTACGTCGAGCGCAGCCCGGACAGTGCCTCCCCCAGGGCGGCACCGTCGCGAGCCACCTCGCGACCGACCACGGTGCAGGCGGCGATCACGTGCGCGTGCGCGAGAACGGCCTCGCCGACCGCCTCGAAGCGGCGCGGCAGGGCGAGCCGGACCTGCTCGGGCAGGTCGACGCCCCGGCGCGGGCCGCCCGAGGAGGCGGACCGACGGAACGTCAGAGCGGGGAACATCGGCACGGTCGTGACCTCCTGTCCGTGGGACTGCGGTCCTCCAGTGGTGATGAGACGGGTGCCGAGCCCCGGCATGACGCGAGTCCCCCACGGTTTCTCGCCCTCGTCGTTCGGCCGGGGCGTCCGCACCGGGTCGTTGCCGGCGAACTCGCGGCGGGAACCCAGCCGTGCGACTACTTTGGATCCTGGAGTGCCTCCGAACGGCGTCATGCGCGCCGCACCCGGTCGTCTCCTCCACGGATGCCGATGACCGATCTCCTGCGCGATGTCGAAACGCCCAGCGACGCCGAGCTGATCTCGCGCGTGCGCGGGGGGGACGTCGCTGCCTA
>JBDTXF010000533.1:0-2608 GCA_040006355.1 Nocardioidaceae bacterium
CTATTGACAGCACTATTTGTCAATAGCAGCCTGGTGACATGCCCGGCTGCCCTCGACGAACTTGAGGCACATCGCACCAAGCGATGACACCCGGTTGGCGATCGGTCTGCGGCACGATGTCGACCATGGAACTGAACCCCATGGAGGAGCAGCTCGCCGGCGGCAACGTGGGCACGGCGGTTGTGCGGGTGGGCGACACTGTCCGTCGCCCCAGCGGACCCTGGTCTCTTTCAGTCGACGCGCTGCTGAGTCACCTCAACTCTGTGGGCTACGCCGGAGCACCTCGCAGCCTTGGTTTCGACGAACTGGGTCGTCACGTCCTCGAATACATCGAGGGGGACGTCCTCATGCCGTTCAAGCCCGGTGACCACCTTGGTTCAGCCCACCGGGTCGGGGCGCTGATCCGGGACTTCCACGATGCATCCGAGGAGTTCGTGCCGCCTGCGGACGCCCGATGGAACGTCGTCATCGCCCCCGATGCGGAGGACTTGCTGATCCATCACGACCTGGCTCCGTGGAACCTGGTGCTGGGTGGCGACCGTTGGGTCTTCATCGACTGGGACAACGCCGGGCCGGGCTCGCGCCTGTGGGACCTGGCCTATGCAGCGCACGGCTTCATACCGCTTGCGCCTGACACCGATGCCGCCTCGGCAATCCAACGGATGGCAGCGTTGGCCGACGGCTACCGCCTCGACCAGGACGGGCGCAGCAACCTCGCCGAGATGCTCGTCCCTCGCATCATGAGCATGTACGACCTGCTCCGTGAGCGGCACAAGTCAAGTACGCAGCCATGGGCACGATTGTGGGCCGAGGGCCACGGCCGCGTCTGGCTCGACAACGCCGAGTACGCGGAACGCCACCGCGAGGATCTCCGGGAAGGCTTGATGCGCTCCCAATAGAGGGAACGTCATGTGGCAAGCCTTGACGGCTAGCGCGCGAAGGTGGCCAACGGGTGGAGGATCTTTCGCCTGTCGCTCCGGGTGCCGAGCTGCCTGTGACCGGCACGCTCGGCGTGAATGACGGTCCAGCGCGACTGCAACCAGCGTGGCTCGGAGGTGATGGACGAATTGCAAGCTTTGGTCACTGGAGAACGGGAGTGCTGCGCGTTCGTCAGCTGGGCTGTCACTGAGGAGGATGAACAACCTGTCCTGCGCGTCACCGCCCCACCGGAGTCACCGCAAGACATCGAGCCCATCGCCGCACTACGTGCAGACGTGGTCTGAATTCGTACGCCGCGTCCCGATCGAGGATCCGCTATCGGAGCGTCGAGCCCCCCGACTCGCTTCTCAAGCCATGGGATCCTGTCGACGTGCCGCACGACATTGGACCTCACACCACCATTCACATCGCCTCCTCGAGGCGAAAGCACGCCGAGGACATCGCCACTTGGCGCTACGACGCCGCGTACGACATGGCCGGGGTCAAATCAGGACGCGTTGCTCGATCCGGAGGTTGGCTACCACGCCGTCATGGCGGAGGACGCTTGATCGGCTTTCGTTCCTTCGGGCCGGACGGTCAGGTGCCGGGATGGAAGTACGACGACTCTGCCCTCGACACCGGCAGAGGATTGCGACCCAAACTCACTGGGTAAGACCTCGGTCGTGCGGTCATCTCGGAGGGGCTTACCTTCGGCCGCGCTCGGTTCGCACCTGCTGCTTTCCGGGTGACCGTCACTTCGTTCAACGCGCGTGCGCTGCATACGGTGGCGTCGCTCGGCTTCGAGCGGGTCGGGTCCTTCAAGGCCAGTCGCGACGCTCGGACTTCGACGTGCTCGTCCGTGTCGAAGCCAGTTGAGCGGTTCCCGCTGAGGTGACTTCATCCCACGGCCAGCGTTCACGGATGCCACAGTCAGGGCGCCAACCCCAACCGAGGATCGTCGGACGGGACGAGTCTGTTGCGTCGTCCCACTTCTCCAAGACGTGCCCTGTAGCTCGATGATCCTGCCGGATAGGGCGAAGAGAGAAGTGTCAGTTCAGGAGAGTACGGCGCTCCAGATGCCGACCCGACGATCGCGAGCTCAACTTGGTGTTGCGGACGCGAAGGATCTTTGTCGGTGACATCCAGCCCTATGAGGGTTTGTGAAGGGCCCAGCCCCCGACCAGCGCGACTGCAGCATGGTCGACCATGTTCTCGACGGCGCGCCAGCTGAACACCCTTCCCGGATCCTCGTCTCGGCCACCAGCTCGGGCAACTGTGGCCAGCCAGTTCTCACACGGCTGGCGTTGAATCCACGTGGTGGCCACGCCGTCGACACGGGCGGCCGCCATGACGGTCCGAAGCAGTTGGGTCCGCTTCCCGCGGGAAAGGCCCCGGCGAGACGGCGCGCACCAGGGCAGAGCTTCGGCAGCATCGTGCCGAGTCTTGTCCTCAACGGCGAGATGACGGCTAGTGCGCCTGCCCTTCTCGACAAAGCGGACCAACCGCTCGACGTCGCGGTCAAGGTCGTCCAGTGGCCATCGGTGCAGTGTCGGTTGGCGACGTCGGACCTCTCCCGGAAGGCGACGACTCGAAGCGCGACACAGCCAGCACAGGGGCATGATCATTGGGGTGATGAACCCGAATAGTCATTGATCTCGAACGAGATCCGATCTGGATAGTCTACCGGCGC
>JBDTXF010000534.1:0-2599 GCA_040006355.1 Nocardioidaceae bacterium
ACCTCGAGGCCGGGATGGCGAAGTACCTCGCCAGCGAGTACTGCTCGCAGGTCGTGGAGGACTCGTTCCGCATCCACGGCGGCTACGGCTTCTCCAAGGAGTACGAGATCGAGCGGCTCTACCGCGAGGCGCCGATGCTGCTGATCGGCGAGGGCACCGCGGACATCCAGCGGATGGTCATCGGCCGCCGGCTGCTCGAGGACTACAAGCTCCGCTGAGGAGTCACAGCCTCCCGCGACACGCGCAGGAATGCGGGAGGCAGTGACCCCTCGGCCTAGGTGTCGAGGGTCTTGCCGAGGTTGGCGAGCGCCGTGCGCAGCCGGTCGTCGTCGCGGTCGACGGCCGGCACCAGCACCTCGACGACCACGTCGACGACGTCGGCGAGCCGCTGGTTGAGCTGGCGGCTCTCCTCGACGGCGGCCTCGAGAGCCGCGACCCGGGCCGCCAGCCCCCGCTCGCCGCCGCTCTGAGGGTCCTCGTCACGGTGCCGCAGGGCCCGGAGCCGGGCCACGATCCGGTTGCTGGTCACGGTGCTCATGATGTCCACCTCACGACGAGTCGGGCGATCTGGGGATTCTCCTCACCGAGGGGCGCGAGGTCGCGCCCGGTCTCGCGGTGCACGACGTGGCCGCCGGCCGCCTCGATCTCCCGCACCGCCTGGTCCGGGTCGAGGAAGGTCCGCTGGTGCGGACCGAAGTGCTTGCGCTCGCGTCGGGACCGCGGGGTGCGGAACTCCAGGAAGGTCTCGCCACCCTTTCGCTGCACCATCGAGGCGAACCGCCAGAGGTTGTCGCGGCCGACCGGCCCGAGCACGTCGAGGAGCCCGCGGGCGTAGACCTCGCGGATGCCGGCCTGGTGGGCGAAGCGGGCACCGGTGACGAGCACCGAGCGCAGGTCCTCGAGGTTGAGCGAGGAGGTGCTGACCCGGAGCCCCTTGCGCATGGAGCGGGTCTGACGCATCCCGAGGGTGCTGAAGTCCAGGGCGTTGACCCGGCGCCCGTGGCCGCCGAAGTACGTCGCATCGCGGCCGGTCCCCGCGCCGACGTCGAGGAGGCGGGTGTGCCCACGCCCCTCGGCGACCAGTCTCTCCTGCACCCACAGGGCGAACAGCGACGGCTCGGTCGGCACCCGGTCGGAGTCCGGACCCTTGTAGAAGTCGTGCCAGTAGCGCAGCCGACGCCGCGAGGAGCGGAACCACGCGTCCATCCGGCGTACGTCGACCGGATCGTGGCCGAAGTGGAAGGCCGGGTCGGGCACCCGCCAGGTGGGGCCGTAGGTGAACTCCAGGACGTCCTCGGGCCGGGCGGGCGCGACGATCTCCCGGCCCTCCAGGGTGACCGTGCCGAACGGCACCAGCGCCGAGCGGTCCAGGGTGCCGGTGAGCGACCCGGTGACGTGGAAGCGCCCACCGACGTGGAACGACCCGAAGACGTCGATGCCGCAGCGTCGCCCGTCGGGCAGCGGGACCCACACCTTGAGGTTCGCCCCGGACATGCGCACCACCTGCCACCCGAGCGCCCGCATCTGCCGGGCGGCCCGCGTGCACTCGCGGATCACGTCGAACGGGTGCGTGTGCCTGCTGAGATAGGCCACGTCGGCGTCCGAGTCGTGGCCGATCATGTGACCGTCGCGGACTGCGCCGAGCAGGCAGCCGTACATCAGGTAGACGTCCAGGCCGCACTTCGTGGTGAGGTCCTCGATGACCCGCTCGAGGGCGTCCATGATCTCCTCGCGCGCCGAGCCCTCGGTGTTGCTGAAGTCGCGCTGCAGGCGTCCGCCCTTGTCGACGGCCAGCGGGTTGCCCTCGTCGTCGACCACCTGGAGCCGGCCGGTCCGGTCCCCGAACCAGACCGTCTGGGCGTGCAGCACCTCGCGGCTGACATGCTCCACGAGCTCGACGTCGGCCACCCCGTCGAGGTGCCGGACCAGCACCTTGGGCCAGGGGACCTCCACGACCCGGTTCCCCCGGCGGCCGGCGCGGCCGTCGTGGGACGGGTTGAACGACCACACCCGCTGGCCGTCGAAGAGCACGTCGACCGACCCGGTCAGGGACGAGGGGAGCGCAAGGCCCTCGATGTCGACGTCGATCCCGGATGTCACACGGCCTCCTGGTGAAAAACCTCACCGAGCCTATCCCGGCGGACGGGTATCGCCTCGACGGCTCACCGCTCGCGTGCCACGCTTGCCCTCCGCCCGCACGTTCCCTGCCCTCGAAGGAGACGCACCATGTCCGAGACCGCACCCGAGAACGGCAACGACGACCTCAAGGCGAAGATGCGGGAGGCGCTGGACCGCAAGAACGGCAACCGCAAGGGGGTCGCGCACCCGGCGGACTCCAAGGAGAAGGCGCACGGCTCCGAGGTCGTCGGCGGCGGCCCGAAGATGCACCGTCGCAAGGCGGGGGGCGGCGGTTCGTGAGGCTGCGTCCGACGCCATGGGCGGACGTCCGGGTCACTGACGAAGGAGCGTGGGATGCAGTTCGGTCGGAGTTATGAGGAGTTCGAGGTCGGTGCGACCTACAAGCACTGGCCGGGCAAGACGGTCACGGAGTACGACGACCACCTGTTCTGC
This sequence comes from Nocardioidaceae bacterium, assembly GCA_040006355.1. Classification (GTDB taxonomy): domain Bacteria; phylum Actinomycetota; class Actinomycetes; order Propionibacteriales; family Nocardioidaceae; genus Nocardioides_B. The sequence goes on from JBDTXF010000534.1 coordinate 2,572, forward strand.
CTGCTCACCATGAACCACCATCCGCTGC
>JBDTXF010000535.1:0-2595 GCA_040006355.1 Nocardioidaceae bacterium
AGGAGGTCATCGCACTCGTCAAGGGCCAGGAGTACGACTTCCCCGTCCAGTTCACCAACCGCCGATAGTCCGGCCCTCACCGATAGTCCGTGACCGAACGCAGGTTCTGAGGCACGAAGAACCTGCGTTCGGTCACGGACTATCGGTGAGGGCGGTGAGGGCGGACTCCCACCTCTCCCGCCGCTCGGCCGCGGACTGCTCCCACCATGCAGGCCCGCGCTCGCCGAGCCCGTGCTTGGCGAGGTCCACCCGGCGTCGCGCCGGGGCTGGCTCCTTGCCGGCCTTCTTGAGCCGGCCCACCTCGGACCGGCCGCGACCGAGCTCGGACCTCAGCCGCGCCGCGACGTCCTCGGGCAGCGTCGGGTCCTGGCGCCGCCAGCGCCGACCGTCGACGACGAGGTAGCGCACCACGTCGTCGCTCTCGTCGACCACGTCAGCTGAGGTGCTCCGGCTGCGGGTGGCTCTTGTGGCCCTCGTCCTGGCCCTGGGCGCCGCCGTTGCCGGAGCTCGCGACCGTCACCTCGCTGTCGACGACCTGGTTCGGGTGCACGTCGGTGCGCTCGAGCCGGACGATCACCGCCTTGGAGGTCGGGCAGTTGCTCTCCTCGGCGGTCGAGTCGAGCGGGACCAGCGGGTTGGTCTCCGGGTAGTACGCCGCGGCGCAGCCCCGCGGCTGCTCGTAGGGCACCACCCGGAACGACGGGGCACGACGCTCGGAGCCGTCGGTCCACTCGCTGACCAGGTCCACGAACTGGTCCACCTCGAGCCCCAGAGCCGTGATGTCGTCCGGGTGCACGAAGACCACCCGACGGCCGCCCGAGACACCCCGGTAGCGGTCGTCGAGGCCGTAGATGGTGGTGTTGAACTGGTCGTGGGAGCGCAGCGTCTGCAGCAGCAGCCTGCCGTCGGGCACGTGCAGGATGTCGATCGGGCTGACCGAGAAGACCGCCTTGCCGACCTTCGTGTTGAAGGTCCGGGTGTCCCGCGGCGGGTGGGGCAGCACGAAGCCGCCCGGCCGGTCGACCTTCTCGTCGTAGGCGTCGCAGCCGGGGACCACGTGGGCGATCTTCCGGCGGATCTCGGTGTAGTCGGACCGGAACGCGTCCCAGGTGATGCCGTGCCGGTCGCCGAGCGTCGCCGACGCCATCGAGCAGACGATGTCGACCTCGGAGCGCAGGTGCGGGCTGGCCGGCTCGAGCGGGCCCTGCGAGGCGTGCACCGCACACACGGAGTCCTCGACGGTGATCCGCTGGGCGCGACCCCCGGTGCGGTCCTTCTCGCTGCGGCCCATGGTCGGCAGGATCAGCGCCGAGCGACCTGGTACGACGTGCGAGCGGTTGAGCTTGGTCGAGATCTGCACCGTGAGGTCGGCGTTGCGCATCGCCTTCTCGGTGACGTCGGTGTCCGGCGCCGCCGCGACGAAGTTGCCGCCCAGCCCGATGAAGACCTTGGCGTCACCGTCGCGCAGCGCCCGGATCGAGTTCACCGTGTCCAGGCCGTGCTCGCGGGGCGGGTCGAAGCCGAACTCCTTCTCCAGCGCGTCCAGGAAGTGCGCCGGAGGACGCTCCCAGATGCCCATCGTGCGGTCGCCCTGGACGTTGGAGTGGCCACGCACCGGGAACAGCCCGGCGCCGGGACGGCCGATGTTGCCCTGCAGGAACGCGACGTTGGCGATCTCCTTGATCGTCGCGACGGCGTTGCGGTGCTGGGTGATGCCCATCGCCCAGCAGATGACGGTGGCCGAGGAGTCGCGGAACATCCCCGCGGCCTCCTTGATCTGCGCGCGGCTCAGGTCGGTGGCGCGCCCGACCGCGGCCCAGTCGACGGCGCGGACGTGCTGCGCCCACTCGTCGAACCCGGCGGTGCGCCGCTCGACGAAGTCCCGGTCGACGCATCCCCACTCGAGCAGCAGCGAGCCGATGGCCTGCAGGAGCGCGAGGTCGCCGTTGATCCGCACCGGCAGGTGGAGGTCGGCCAGGTCGGTGCCGACCCCGCTCACGCCGCGTGGCGTCTGCGGGTTGCGGAAGTTCACGAACCCGGCTTCCTTGAGCGGGTTGATCGCAAGGATCTTGGCGCCGTTCTTCTTCGCCTTCTCCAGGGCGGTCAGCATCCGCGGGTGGTTGGTCCCGGGGTTCTGGCCCATCAGCACGATCAGCTTGGCGTCGTACACGTCCTGCATGGTGACGCTCGCCTTGCCGATCCCGATCACCTCCTGCAGGGCGATCGAGGTCGACTCGTGGCACATGTTGGAGCAGTCCGGCATGTTGTTGGTGCCGAAGGCGCGGGCGAAGAGCTGGTAGGTGAAGGCGGACTCGTTGGAGGCGCGGCCCGAGGTGTAGAAGATCGCCTCGTCGGGGCTGCCCAGCCCGCGCAGCCGCTCGCCGACCAGGGCGAACGCGTCGTCCCAGCTGATCGGCGTGTAGTGGGTGGCACCGTCGTGCAGCACCATCGGCTCGGTGATCCGGCCCTGCTTGCCCAGCCAGAAGTCGGTGCGCTTCTCGAGCTCCGAGAGCGGGTGGGCGGCGAAGAATTCCCGGTCGACGCGGGCCTTGGTGGCCTCCTCGGCGACGGCCTTGGCGCCGTTCTCGCAGAACT
>JBDTXF010000536.1:0-2585 GCA_040006355.1 Nocardioidaceae bacterium
ACGCGCCGGGTCGGCGGGGTCAGGGGGTGGTGGCTGCGGACGGCGACGAGCCGGAGGACGGGCTGGCCGACGGGGTGGCCGACGGGCTGGAGGACGGGGTGGCCGACGGACTGGGGGACGGGGTGGGCGACGGGAGCGGTGTGCCGAAGCGGGTCACGGTGATCGCGGTGACGGTCACCGACGACCCCTTCCTGGTGAGGGCGACCCGGACCGTGCCGGCTCGGCCGACGACGCCGTCGAGCTCGGCGGAGAGGCTCTCGCGTCTGCCGTCGCCGTCCAGGTCGGTGGCGCGGACGCCTGAGATGCTGCCCAGCGCGAAGGACGTGCCGGAGACCCGCCACGGGCCGCCCGGGTCGCCGAGCAGCCGACCGTTCAGGGTGACCCTGGTGGACTGAGGAGCCGGCTTGGGCTTGGGCTTCGGCTTCGGTTTCGCGGCAGCGGCGTGCGCCGCCTTCGCCGCTCTGGCCGCCTTGGCTGCCTTGGCTGCCTTGGCCGCCTTGGCCGCCTTGCCCGCCTTGGCCGCCTTGGCCGCCTTGGCCTTCTTCGCAGCGACGGCCGCGGCGTGGTGGCGGACCTGCACGACCCCGTCACCGGCGCCCGGTGCGACCGGCGGGGAGGGGATCACGAACGTCCCGGTCTGGTAGCCGTGAGCGAAGGCGTTGACCAGGTCGACGTAGTACGTCGAGGGGTTGTAGCTGAACACCGCGGCGCGCTCGTCGGCGACCGTCGACAGGTCGCGACCGCTGCCACAGAGGTACGCCGCAGCGGCCAGCGCCGCGTCGTCGATGTCGTTGGGGGAGCTGACCCCGTCGCCGTCACCGTCGCGGCCGGCAGTGCGCCAGGTCGAGGGGATGAACTGCATCGGACCGACAGCGCGGTCCCACACCCGGTCACCGTCGAAGCGACCGTGGTCGGTGTCACGGATCGCGGCGACCGGCCCCTTGCCGTTCAGGGCGACACCGACGATCGCCGGGCGCGGCACCCCGTCGGCGCCGAGCACGGAACCGCCGTAGCGACCGTGGTCGGACTCGACCCGTCCGATGCCGGCGAGCAGCGTCCACGGCAACCGGCAGCCTGGCTCGCTGGCGTTGATCGAGCGGGCGGCGTTCTTGTAGGCGCGCATCGCCGCGGACGGGAGGTCGTGCTCGGCGAGGGCGCTCGCGGTCCAGGTGAGGCTGCCCTTGGCGCTGGAGACGGAGATCTTGCGCTGCCGCTCGGCCCTGGTGTCCAGCGCGAGCCCGCCGGTGATGATGGTCCGTCGGGCGACCCGCTGAGGACGCAGGCCCGCCACCACCGCGGAGGCGGTCAGCTCGAGCGAGACCGACGGCTCGGAGAGGGTCGACGGCTCGTCGGAGGTGGGGGGTTCGAGGGCGAACGCGATCGACGCCATCGAGATCGGGACGGCCGTGACGAGCACCGCGACCATGACGCGCGCTCCCAGGCGCGTGCGTGTCCACATATGAAAATATCTCCCAGGATTCCAGCCATCTGCTGCACCTCCATCCTACGTCGGTGCCGGGGCCGCCCGCAGTCGAATGCGCCTTTGTCCAGGGGGTTCAGCGGGTCAGACCGGGTCACGTCCTCGGAGGTCCACTGAGATCCACCGACGGGTCCACTGCAGCGGGCTTGCGTCCGACGACGTACAGACGCTGGGTGGTCTCGTCGCGCTCGGTCCGTGGCCCGCGGAGGTACCACTCGACATCGACGAGCGCGGTCGAGACGACCTGGACGACGGAGGCCGGCTCGTGCAGCACGAAGTCGAGGTCGACCTCATGGCCGAACCATTCCTCCACGTGACGCACCTCGGCCCCGGCGTGCATGCCGAGCACCAGCCAACCCCCGGGCGAGAGGGGGCGGACCAGTGCTGCGACCGCGCCGGGCAGCTCGGAGGACGCCAGGTGGACCAGCGAGTACCACCCCAGGACGGCCGCCCACCCGGAGCTCGTCGCGGGACGGCTCAGCCGCCGCAGGTCGCCGACCTCGTAGCTCCCGTCCGGGAAGCGTCGCCGGGCCTCGGCCACCATCTCAGGTGAGAGGTCGATCCCGGTGGCGTCGGCGCCGCCGTCGGCCAGGTACGCCGTGACGTGTCCCGGCCCGCAGCCCACCTCCACGACCGCGCGCCCCGCGGCGTGGGCGACGACCCGGTCCAGGAGCCAGGTCTCGAACGGCAGTCCCCGCAGCTTGTCGACGAGCTCGTCGGCGTAGGCGGTGGCGACGACGGCGTACGACGACCGCACCTGTGCGTCGCGGGCCTCCGCGCCGTCGGCGATCACCGACTCCCGGTCGACCGCCGCTGCGACCGTGGGCGCGGCCGTCTCCGGCGCCGGTCCGAGCAGGTGGACCCAGCGCCGATCCTGCTGACCGGGACGTCGTTCGAGCTCGCGGACCAGTGGTGCGGGACGCTCCGCCATCCGCCGCAGACACCCCTCGATCTCGCCTCGGTCGGCGAACGCGTGCAGGCGCTCGGTGCGGGTGCGCAGCTCACCCGGCGTCTGTGCCCCCCGGAGCAGCAGCACCGTGAGCAGCGCCCGCTCGTCGGGGGCGATGCCCAGCCGCTCATCGAGGATCTGGTGGTACTTCAGCGT
>JBDTXF010000537.1:0-2569 GCA_040006355.1 Nocardioidaceae bacterium
CACGGAGGCCACCGACGCCGGCGCGGCGACGCGCATCGCCGGCGGGACCGCGCGCTTCCTGGTGCTGTCCTTCGACAGCGACTGGCGGTTCCCCACGCCGCAGTCCGAACGCATCCAACGGCACCTGGCCGCCGCCGGGGTGCCCAGCGAGCACACCGAGCTCAGGTCCCCGTGGGGACACGACTCGTTCCTGCTGGACCCGCCGGGCTACCACGACCGGATCCGCACCTTCCTGGCCTGACCGCCGGCGCCCACTCCACCGAGGCGTCCCGTTCTGTGCCCAGGGACACCGTCGCACTAGCCTGGCGGCGTGGAGACCTCAGCACTGGCGCAGCAGCTGCTCGAGGAGTGTGTCCGCGACGAGCAGGCTGCCCGGGTGGTGCCGTCGAGCGACGACGCCCTCGACCTGCGGGCCGAGCTGCGGCGACTCGCCCGGGCCGATGGCCTCCGCATCCGCACCGCCCGGGTGGCCGACACCGTGGTCGTCGTCCGCCTCGACGCGGCCGTCTGGAGCGAGAGCGCCGAGCAGATGCGGGAGAAGCTCACGCCTCGGCACCCGGACGAGACGCCTCGCAGCGCTGAGTGAGCGCTCACCCGGCGAGGTCGAGGGGCTCGCCGAGCGCGGGGACCACCGGGATGGTCTGGACGCCCTGGGCGGCGACCGCCTCGAGGAAGCGCTCGGGCGGGGTCACGAACAGCCGCCGGTGGGTGTCCGGCCGCACCCGGCGCATCACCACCGGCCAGAACGTGCCGTAGTGCACCGGCAGGGCCCAGGTCGCCCCGACCCGGGCCACCATCCCGGCCGCCTGCTCCGGGTCCAGATGACCCTCTCCGAGCGTCGGGCCCCACCCCCCGATCGCGACCAGGGCGAGGTCCACCGGCTGCACGGCGTCGATCTCGTCGTGGACCCCGGTGTCGCCGGAGTACCAGCAGCTGCTCCTCCCCGCCGACAGCCGGAAGCCCAGCGCCGGGGCGTCGCGGCGGGCCCAGTTGTGCCGCCGCCCGTCGTGCTGGGCGACGAGGGCCTCGACCCGCATCCCGGCCACCTCGACGGTCTCCCCGGCGTCGACCTCGACGACCGCGAGCTCGCGCAGCTGCGGGACGGCCGCGACCGCGCCACGCGGGACGACGATCGGCGTACCGGGCGGGAACCGGCGCAGCGACGGGAGGTGCAGGTGGTCGAGGTGGAGGTGCGAGACCACGACGAGGTCAGCCTGCAGCGCCGCCGGGGTCGGCAGCGGGCCGGTGCGGGTCAGGTGGAGCAACCGCCGGGTGAGCAGCGGGTCGGTGGCGACGGTGACGCCGCCGAGCACCACGCTGACCGACGAGTGACCCCACCAGGTCGCGGCCAGCTCGCAGGTGCCCTGCTGAGCCGTCACAGCGCTGATGCTACGCACGGGCCCCACGAGGTTGACGGCCTATGGCGATCGCGACCTACAAGGGCCGAGGGGTCACTCACTCCCCCAGGACACGCGTTTCTCGAGGAGGTGGTGACCCCTCGGCGGACAGGTCGGTCACGAACCGCGCGACGATCCCGCCGAGCCGGGGTCCGGCGTCCTCCTGGAGGAAGTGGCCGGCGCCCTCCACGACCGGGTGCTCGCGTCCCTGCGCGCCGGGCATCTCGCGCGCCAGGATCGGCCGCATGGCGGCGGTGATCGGGTCGCTGTCGCTGAACGCGACCAGGAACGGGACGTCGAGCCCGGTCAGCGTCGTCCACGCGGCCCGGTTGGCCGCGGTGGCGGGGTCGTCGGGTGCGGTCGGCACCAGCGTGGGCATGACGCGTGGGCCCACCTCGAAGCTCTCGTCCGGGTACGGCGCGTCGTAGGCCGCTCGCACGTCGTCGGCCATCGGCCGCACGCATCCCGCGGCGACCAGTCGTCCGACGTCGAGGACGGGGGCACGCTCGACGGCCCGTCTGAATCGCCACCAGACCTCGGGCATCGTCACGTCACCGGTCGGCAGGCCGGTGTTGGAGGCCACCACGCCGGCGAACCGGTCCGGGTGCTCGGCGACCAGCCGCAGCCCGATCAGGCCTCCCCAGTCCTGCCCCACCAGCGTGACGTCGGTCAGGTCCAGCACGTCGAAGGCCAGCGCTCGTACCCACTCCACGTGCCGTGCGTAGGAGTGGTCGGCCGGCTCCGTCGGCTTGTCGGAGCGCCCGAAGCCGACCAGGTCCGGGACGACCGAGCGGATCCCCTGCTCGGCCAGCACCGCCATCACGTGGCGGTAGAGGAACGACCAGGTCGGCTCGCCGTGCAGCAGCAGCGCGACGGGTCCCTCAGGCGGGCCGCTCTCGACGTACGCCATCCGCAGCGTGCCGCCGTCGCCGTCCGGCACCTCGGCGTACGACGGTGGGTGGTCGAAGCCGGGCAGGAAGGCGAAGCGGTCCTCGGGGGTGCGCAGGGTGTCCATGGGGTCAGCGTGCCAGCCACTCGGCCGCGACGGCAGCGAGCTCGCGGCGACGGGCGTCGTCCATCCGGTCGAGGGTGCGGACCGCGAAGCCGCTGCGCGGGTTGGCCGCGAACCCGTCGCGGTGGTCGGCGACGAACTGCCAGTAGAGCGCGTCCCA
>JBDTXF010000538.1:0-2568 GCA_040006355.1 Nocardioidaceae bacterium
CTGATGCATCCGCTGTTGAGTGGTGGTGCGGTCCAGGCCTCGGTCCCGGCGCAGCAGCTTCCAGGTATAGACGTCGGTCACCACGACCAGCAGGTCGAGCAGAGCGACACGTGAGCCGAGCGTCAGGATCCCTCGACGAGGGCAGCGAGCCGCTCCAGCGAGGCTTGGAGCTTCTCGGCCGTGGTCGCACGCGCTCGTGGGAATCGCGTCTCGTCGGTGAGCCCGGTCCAGTCATAGGTATGGATGACGCGGGTGCTCGATGCGCCCGATGGCTGCAGCTCCCATCGCCACAGGTGCCCGAAGGGCTCCCGGCCGACATCGGCGGGCTTCCAGGCGATGAGGCGGCCTTCGTCGAACTCTGCGACGTGGTTCTCCCGGACATTGCCCTTCGTGGTCAGCATGGTGAACACCTCACCCGCAGCGCGGACGCGTTGTCCCGCAGCTGCCTCCACCAGGTTGTCGTTGCCGTCCCAGCGTGGTTGTCGGCTCGGATCAGCGATGAGCTCGAAGATCTCCGCGGCTCTCGCCTGGACGTCACGGCTGGCGGTGGCGATTCTGTGAGTCTGGTCGTGGCTGGTCATGCCCTGATCCAAGCACCAAGCTGTCGGACGGACAGCCACGCGCCGTACGACGCCTGCGGGTCGATCTCGCCTCCGCGAGCAGCGCCTCCGACGTCGGATGGTCACAACCCTTGCCAAGACGGTGCACCGTGCCTAGTTTCATAGCCACTGTCTCGCCCTCGGGAGTGTTGATGTTCAGCAAGCACGCAAAGACCACCGTTTCGCTCGTCGGCCTCTCCGCCCTGGTGCTCGCATCGGCGGTGGTCGCCGCCACGCCGCTGTCCACGGCCCAGGGCGCGCAGGCCGAAGCTGCCACCACCGCGGTCCAGGCAGCCGACGGCACGCACGCCCGCGGCGACTTCCTGGTCCTCTTCCGTGGCCGCACCGCGGACCCGGCTGCCCGCAAAGCCATCGCTCGTTCGGGTGGGACGATCACCGAGGTGAACGCCAAGCTCGGCTACGCCTTCGTGCGGTCGCGGGACTCCGGCTTCGTGACCGCCATGAACGCATCCGGCACCGTCGCGGGCGTCGCGAGGGACCGCGCGATCGGCACGGTGCGCCAATCCCGTGCCAAGGCCTCGGACATCGAGCGACTGACCCGTGAGCGCAAGAGCGCCCCAGGCCAGGGGGTCGCCGACGCTGCGACGGCGGCGCCGACCGCGACGGGCGTCACTCCTGAGCCGTTGGCGAGCCGTCAGTGGGACATGCGCCAGATCGGCGCCACCGCGGCCGGCAGCTACGCCGTCGACCAAGGGTCGAAGAAGGTCCTGGTGGGTGTCATCGACACCGGGATCGACGGCACGCACCCCGACATCGCCCCGAACTTCAGTCGGACCCTCAGCCGCAACTTCGTGACCGACATGGTCGACATCGACGGGCCCTGCGAGCATCCCTCGTGCATCGACCCGGTCAACGAGGACGACGACGGGCACGGCACCCACGTGGCCAGCACCATCGGTTCCCCGATCAACGGTCTCGGGATCGCAGGGGTGGCGCCCAACGTCACGCTCGTGAACATCCGGGCCGGACAGGACTCCGGCTACTTCTTCCTCAAGGCCACCCTGGATGCGTTGACGTACGCCGGCGACATCGGTGTCGACGTCGTCAACATGAGCTTCTACACCGATCCATGGCTCTACAACTGCACCAACAACCCAGCCGACAGCCCAGCCGAGCAGGCGGAGCAGCGCACGATTCGGCAGGCGACCCAGCGAGCCCTGAACTACGCCGTGCACCGCGGCGTACTCCCGGTGGCTGCCATGGGCAACGAGGCGACCGATCTGAACCACCCGACGTCGGACGACACCAGCCCGGACTACCCGGTTGACGCGGCGCACCCGCGCACCGTGGACAACTCCTGCATCTCCGTCCCCACGGAATCCAAGGGTGTGATGGCGGTCAGCTCGGTGGGACCGAGCACCCGGTTGGCCTACTACTCCAACTACGGCACCGAGCAGACCGACGTGTCCGCCCCGGGCGGCGACTACTACGACTCAGCCACCAACACCGGCAACCCCGAGAACCTGGTGCTCGCCGCGTATCCTTCCGCGCTGGCCGAAGCGAATGGCGAGCTGAACCCCGACGGCACCCCGAACACCCCCTTCGTGGTGCGGGACTGCAAGGGGTCCGTCTGCGCGTACTACCAGTACCTTCAGGGGACGTCGATGGCCGCCCCGCACGCGGTCGGCGTCGCGGCCCTGGCGGTCAGCCGATGGGGCCACCGTGATCACCATGGGGGTCTGCGTCTCTCGCCGCGAAGCACCGCTCGTCACGTCTACGCCTCCGCACGCAAGCTGCCGTGCCCGCAGCCGCGGCTGTTCCACTACACGCGGATCCTCGCCAGCGGGACGGTCGTGGAGTCGGACTCGCGGTGCGCCGGACCCAGCGCCAAGAACGGCTTCTACGGTCGGGGGTTGGTGAACGCCTTCGCGGTGCTCCGCCACTGAGCCGCGAGGGTCGGGTCGCCTGGCCGACTCGCCACGGCTCGGCGACGACGCCTGCATCGACA
>JBDTXF010000539.1:0-2564 GCA_040006355.1 Nocardioidaceae bacterium
GTCTGGATCAACGACTACCACCCCTACGTGCCGCAGGCCGAGTGGGGTGGCTACAAGCAGTCCGGGATCGGGCGTGAGCTCGGCTCCGCGGGGCTCGAGGAGTATCGCGAGACCAAGCACATCTGGCACAACGTGCGTCCCGCTCCGCAGCGCTGGTTCGACGGGAAGTGAGCTGACAGTGGTCTCGACAGGCTCGAGGTTCGACTACGTGATCGTCGGCGGCGGCTCGGCCGGGTGCGCGCTGGCCAACCGGCTGAGCTCGGACCCCGGCACCTCGGTGCTGGTGCTCGAGGCCGGTCGCTCCGACATCCGGCTCGACCCGTTCATCCACATGCCGGCCGCGCTGCCCTACGCGATCGGCAACAAGCTCTACGACTGGAAGTACGAGTCCGAGCCGGAGCCCCACATGGACGGCCGCAGGGTCTTCCACGCACGTGGCAAGGTGCTCGGCGGCTCCAGCAGCATCAACGGGATGATCTTCCAGCGCGGGAACGCCCTGGACTTCGAGCGCTGGGCCGCCGACAAGGGCATGGAGTCGTGGGACTACGCACACTGCCTGCCCTACTTCAAGCGGCTGGAGACCTGCCTCGCCGGCGCGGATGCGTGGCGTGGCGGCAGCGGGCCGCTGATGATGGAGCGCGGGCCCGCGACGAGCCCGTTGTTCGGTGCGTTCTTCGAGGCCGTGCAGCAGGCCGGCCACCCGCTCACCGACGACGTGAACGGCTACCGCCAGGAGGGCTTCGCGCCCTTCGACCGCAACGTCTACCGTGGACGCCGGCTGAGCGCGGCCCGCGCCTACCTGCACCCGGTGATGGGCCGGCCGAACCTGCGTGTGGAGACCCTCGCGATGGTGACCGGCCTGGTGATGGACGGTGCCCGGGTCACCGGCGTGGACTACCACCGCACCGGCCGGGGCGACCGCCGGGTCACCGCCGGGGAGGTGATCCTCTGCGGCGGGGCGATCAACTCCCCGCAGCTGCTGCTGCTGGCCGGCATCGGGCCCAAGGACGACCTCGAGGCGCTCGGCATCGACGTGGTCGCCGACCTGCCCGGGGTGGGCGCCAACCTGCAGGACCACCTCGAGGTCTACATCCAGTACGCCTCCAAGCAGCCGGTCTCGATCGGCCCCTGGCTCAAGCACCGCCACAAGCCGCGGATCGGCGCCGAGTGGCTGTTCCTGCGCAGCGGCGTCGGGGCCTCCAACCACTTCGAGGCCGGCGGCTTCATCCGCAGCAACGAGCAGGTCGACTACCCCAACCTGATGTTCCACTTCCTGCCCATCGCGATCCGGTACGACGGCTCGCGGCCGGCCGCCGAGCACGGCTACCAGGTGCACATCGGGCCGATGTACTCCGACGTCCGCGGCTCGGTGACGCTGAAGTCACGGGACCCCCGCGAGCACCCCGCCCTGCGCTTCAACTACCTGTCCACCGAGAACGACCGTCGCGAGTGGATCGAGATGGTGCGCGCCGCCCGTCACATCCTCACCCAGCCGGCCTTCGACGTCTTCAACGCCGGGGAGCTCTCACCGGGGCCGGCGGTGCAGACCGACCAGGAGATCCTCGACTGGGTCGCCGCGGACGCCGAGACCGCCCTGCACCCCTCCTGCACCGCGCGGATGGGCTGCGACGAGGACTCCGTGCTCGACCCGGAGACCATGCGGGTGCACGGGGTCGACGGGCTGCGGGTGGTCGATGCGTCCGCGATGCCCTACGTCACCAACGGCAACATCTACGCGCCGGTGATGATGCTCGCCGAGAAGGCGGCCGACCTGATCGCGGGGAACACCCCGCTGCCCCCGTCGGACGCGCCGTTCTACCGCTACCGAGACCACGACCCGCTCCAGCCACCCGAAGCCTTCACCAGAAAGGGCACCCCATGACCCAGCCGTCGACGGAGACGACCACCGCCGGAGCAGGCACCACCGCAGCCACGGTGGAGCCGGCACTCTCGGTGAAGAACCTGTGGAAGGTGTTCGGCCCCAAGTCCGAGCAGATCATCGGCAGCCCGGAGGCCGACCTGTCCCGGCCCGAGATGCTGGAGAGGACCGGCTGCATCGCGGCGGTCAAGGACGTCTCGTTCGACGTGGCGCCCGGTGAGGTGTTCGTCGTGATGGGGCTGTCGGGGTCCGGCAAGTCGACGCTGGTCCGCTGCCTGACCCGGCTGATCGAGCCGACGTCGGGCAAGGTCGAGATCGGCGACCGCGACGTCGCGGCGATGTCCACCAAGGAGCTGATGGACGTACGCCGCAACGAGGTCGCCATGGTCTTCCAGCACTTCGGGCTGCTGCCGCACCGCCGGGTGCTCGACAACGTGGCCTTCGGGCTGGAGATCCGCGGCGAGGACAGGGACAAGCGCTACGGGCGGTCTCAGGAGGTGATCGAGCTGGTCGGGCTGAAGGGCTATGAGAACCACTACCCCGACCAGCTCTCCGGCGGCATGCAGCAGCGGGTCGGGCTGGCCCGCGCCCTCGCGGTCGGCCCCAAGCTGCTGCTCTTCGACGAGCCGTTCTCCGCGCTGGACCCGCTGATCCGCCGCGACATGCAGAACGAGGTGATCCGGCT
>JBDTXF010000540.1:0-2538 GCA_040006355.1 Nocardioidaceae bacterium
GCTCCCGAGCGGGTGCGGGTGCCCAGCGGTGGCCAGGTCCGGGTCGACTACGACTGGGACCAGCCGGTGCTCGCGGTGCGCATCCAGGAGGTCTTCGGCTGGCGGTCGGCGCGCCGCCTCGACGGCGGCCGGGTCCCGCTCCTGCTGCACCTGCTCTCGCCGGCTCGACGGCCGGCGGCCGTCACTGCGGACCTGGAGTCCTTCTGGACCTCGGGCTACCCGCAGGTCCGCTCCGAGCTGCGGGGCCGCTACCCGCGCCACGCCTGGCCCGAGGACCCGTGGACCGCCCCACCCAGCAGGGGTGCCCGCCGTCCGCGGGCGTGACCCGGGGCCATCGGGGTACGACCGCTCCATGAAGATCTTCCGCAGCGCCTCCCTCATCGGTCTCGGCAAGCTCGCCTACGACCAGGCCCGCAAGCCCGCGAACCAGGACCGCATCAGGTCCGCCGTCGGCAAGGTCCGCGAGTCCCGCGCCAAGCGGTCCCAGCAGGCCTGAGCGTTCAGCCCCGGACGGCCGTCCCGTCCGGATCGTACGGCGACCGCAGCCCGACCGTGACCGAGTGGACGGTCCCGCCGACGTTCACGGCATAGCCACCCGAGCGCACCCAGTCCGCCGACGTGACCCCTCCCGGGTCGGCGACGTAGGCCAGTCCCACGCAGCCTCCGACGCTCTCGCCCCAGGCCGCGCTGGTGACCTGCCCCACTGCGACGCCGTCACGGAGCACCAGCTCACCGCCCCACAGCATCGGGTCCGGTGCGTCGACGACGAACGACACCGCCCGGCGCCGCGGTCCCTCAGCCCTGGCTCGCTCGAGCGCACCGCGGCCGAGGAAGTCGACCTCGGTGCGGAGCTTGCAGGCGAAGAGGAGTCCCGCCTCCACCGGTGAGTGGTCCGGGGTCAGCTCACGGCCGAAGGCACGGTAGCCCTTCTCCAGGCGCAGCGACTCGATCGCCGAGTAGCCGGCGTCGGTGAGACCTGTCGCAGCACCCGCACGCACCAGGTCGTCGTACACGCCGGCGGCGGCCTCGGTCGGGACGTAGAGCTCCCAGCCGAGCTCGCCGACGTAGGTGATCCGGGTGGCGCGGACGGTTGCGATGCCCAGCCCCACCTCGCGCGAGGTGCCGAAGGCGAAGTCCTCGAACGTGTCGTCGCAGACCGCGGCCAGCAGCTCGCGGGAGCGTGGGCCCATCACCCCGAGGACCGCCCATGACGACGTGACGTCCACGACCCGGGTGTCGTGACCCTCGGGGACGTGCCGGCGGATCCAGTCGAGGTCGCGCAGGGTGGTCGCCGAGCTGCTCACCAGCAGGAACTCGTCGGCGGCGAGCCGGGTGACGGTGAGATCCGACTCGTAGGTGCCGCGGCTGTTCAGCAGGCCGGTGTAGACGACCGACCCCACGGGTCCGGACACGTCGTTGGTGCACAGCCACTGCAGCGTCGCCTCGGCGTGGCGCCCGGTGACGACGTACTTCGAGAACGACGTCTGGTCGAACACCGCGACTGCGCTGCGGGTGGCACGCTGCTCGGCCGCCGACCACGCCAGCCAGCGCGGCTTGTCCCAGGAGTAGTCGAGCACCGGCTCCGCGCCCGCGGGCGCGAAGAACAGCGGTCGCTCCCAGCCCATCCGCGAGCCGAAGCAGGCGTTGCGCTCCGCGAGCCGGGTGTGCAGCGGGGAGGTGCGCAGCGGGCGGGCGCTCTCCAGCTCGCGGTTCGGCCACGGCACGGCGTAGTGCAGCCCGAGGATCTCCACCACGCGCGAGCGCAGCCAGCGGTGGTTGGCGTGGAACGGCGCGAAGCGTCGGATGTCGACCGCGACCAGGTCCGAGGTCGCCTCGCCCTCGACGACCCACTCCGCGAGCGCCCGTCCGGCGCCGCCGGCCGAGGCGATGCCGACCGAGTTGAAGCCGGCGCCGACGAAGAACCCCCGCACCTCGGGGGCCTCGCCCATCAGGAACTGGTTGTCGGGGGTGAAGCTCTCCGGTCCGTTGTAGAACTTCCGGACCCCGGTCTCGTGCAGCGCCGGGATGCGCCGCAGGGCGCTGTCCATCAGCACCGAGAAGTGCTCCCAGTCCTCGTCGAGGAGCGCGAACTCGAAGGGGTGCGGGATCGCCTGCGGCGAGACCCACGCCTTGGCCTCCGGCTCGAAGCCGCCGACCACGAGACCGCCGACCTCCTCCTTGAAGTAGGTCCAGCCGTCCGGGTCGCGCAGGATCGGCAGGTCCGGGTGCACCCCGTCGATCTGGTCGGTGACGACGTAGAAGTGCTCCGCCGAGTGCAGCGGCACGCTCACCCCGGCCATCCGGCCGACCTGCGCGGCCCACTGCCCGGCGCAGTCGACCACCACCTCGGCCTCGACGTCCCCGCGGTCGGTGCGGACGCCGGTGACCGCACCGCGCTCGGTGAGCACGTCGACCACCCGGGTGCGCTCGACCACCCGCACCCCGCGCTGCCGGGCGCCCTTGGCCAGGGCCATGGTCAGGTCGGTCGGGTTGGCCTTGCCGTCGCCGGGCAGCCAGATCGCGCCGAGCAGGTCGTCG
>JBDTXF010000541.1:0-2536 GCA_040006355.1 Nocardioidaceae bacterium
CCTGCACCAGGTCGTTGGCGAACTCGTAGTGCGCCTCCCGCCGCACCATCAGCCGCGCCCGCACCAGCTCCTCGCACCGCCGCACCGCCGACAGCTCGGTCGTCGCGGTGAGGTCCGCGAGCCGGCGTGGCTCCACCCGGTGACCGAGCACGGACGCTGCCTCGACCGCATCGCGCTCGTCCCGGGGCAGAGCGGCGACCCGGCCCGACACGGCGTCCGCCAGCGAGGCAGGCACGCCCGTGTCGCCGGCCGCCAGCGCGCGCAGGCACTCCACGACGCTGAGCGGGTGACCTCCGGTCCGGGCCATCAGCGCAGGACCGTGCAAGGCCAGACCGGCAGCCGATGCCAGTGCATCGACGGCCGACTGAGGCAGGGCACCGAGCGAGACCCGCTCGGCGCGGTCGGCCAGCCTCGCCACGGTCTCCCGGTGCTCGGAGCGCACGCCCGCCACGAGGAGCACCCGTGATCCGGCGAGGCGCTGGGCGAGGTAGCCGAGCAGGTCGACGCTGGCGGCCCCTGCGTCGTGCAGGTCGTCCACCTCGAGCAGCACCGGCCTCCGGACCGAGAGCCGGCGCAGCACTGCCACCACCGCGTCGTACGCCCGGCGGCGGCGGATCGCCGCGGCGCCGGACGCCGCCGCGCCGGCGGGCAGCACCTCGGCGGCCTCGGGGAGCAGCGTCGCCCAGACCGCCTCGTGCCCACCGAGCAGCTCGGCGAGCACCGCGGCGCGCTGGTCGAGCAGCGCGGGGCGGAGCGCGTCGACGTAGGGCTGGAGGAACAGCGAGCGCTCGGTCGGGTGGCAGCGGGCCCGAAGCACCCATCCACCGGTGCGGTCCGCCAGGGCGGCCAGCGCCTCGAGCAGCCGGGTCTTGCCGATCCCGGCCTCGCCCTCGACGAGCACCAGCCCGCCCATGCCGTCACCGGCGGCGGACCAGGCGCGCTCGAGGCCGCGCAGCTCCCGGTCCCGGCCGACCAGCACCGGCGACGGCATACGACCGGGGGTCGAGGGCCTGGTGTCCGCCGGCAGCGCCGACTCGCGGAGCACCGCGACGTGCAGCTCCGAGGTCGCGGCGGCCGGGTCGGTGCCGAGCTCGTCGCGCAGCCGTCGGGCCAGCGCGTCGTACGTCGTGAGCGCGGCGGCCGGGCGCCCCGCGCAGACCGCCGCACGCATCAGGTCGCGGACCGCGCGCTCGTCGAGCGGGTCCGCGAGCACCGCCTGCCGGGCCACCTCCTCGGCGGCCACCGGGTCCGAGCGCGTCAGTGCCGCCGCCAGGACGTGCCGCGCGTGCCTGCGCAGCGAGTCGGCCTCCCGGCGCACGCCCAGCACCCAGTCGGCGTCCGGCTCGTCGACGAGTGCGCGCTGGGTCCCGAGCAGGTCCAGGGCGCGGCGCGCTCCGGCCGCGGCGAGCGACGGCTCCCCCGCCGACAGCCGCGCCTCCGCCTCGTCGGTGAGTGCCGTGGCCTCGTCGAGGTCGACCGACCAGCTGCCACGCTCCAGCAGGCCGTAGGCCCGGCCGGACCCGCCCAGCACGTCCGCGCCCAGCAGCCGACGACTCCGGCTGACCAGGGTGGACACGTTCGCGTTCGGGTCCGCCGGGGGGTCCGCCGCCCACAGCACCTCGGTGATCCGGTCGATGGGAACGAGCCGGCCGCGCTCGGACGCGAGCAGGGCCAGCAGCGTGCGCGCCTTCCGGCTGCCCAGCTCGCGCCCGGACAGGCTGCGCCCGGCGAGGTCGACGGAGACCGCGGAGCTCAGCCGGATCCGGACGGGATCTGCCATGCAGCGCAGTATCCCGCCCGTTCGGTCGGTTTCCCATGAAGTCACGACGGCGGCCGGCGGCGGCGCCCATCCTGACGGCATGCGTACCCCTGTGTGTCTGCTGCTGTCCCTCGTGCTGGCCGCTGCGGCTCCGGTGATGATCGCGGGCACCGCCTCTGCTGTGAGTGACTCTGCGTCCTGCGCGGTGCTCGCTCATCGTGGAGACACCCTGCGCGGCGCTACGGAGGACGGGCTCGCGGCGTTCCGGCAGGCGGCCATGGACGGGACCGACTGGTTCGAGGCCGACGCCCGGTCGTCGGTGGACCAGCACATGATGCTGATGCACGATCCGACCGTGGGGCGGACAGCCACCGGGTCCGGCCAGGTGAAGGACATGACCGCCGCGCAGCTGCGCGCACGACGGCTGGACGACGGTGGTCTGATTCCCTTCGCGTCGCAGGTCCTCAACCTGGTCCGCGGCACGCACGTCTCGGTCCTGCTCGAGCTCAAAGGGATGGGGAGCGCGGCCTCGTACAGGTCCCTCACGTCCAGCATCCGTGCAGTCGGTGTGGACAAGGTGACGATCGAGTCCACGTCTCGGGCACGTCTCGAACGGATCCGTGGATGGCTCCCGACGATCACGACGACCTTGGTCATCTACAGCGAGCAGCCGACGCCGTCGGAGCTGGACGCGGAGTTCGCGGACGGTCTGGTCATCAACATCTCCCAGGTGAGCGACACCTACCTGGCGTCCCTGGGTGACCGCCCGGTCTATGT
>JBDTXF010000542.1:0-2531 GCA_040006355.1 Nocardioidaceae bacterium
GAGACCCGCAGTGGACGACGTGGCTACGCCCTCACCCGCACCGCGCTCGACGCCCTCGCCGCTGGTGACGAAGTGATCTGGCACGCCCGCCGCCCCGCCGTCCTCTCCGACGGCTGGTGCGTGGTCACCTTCTCGCTCCCTGAGAGCGCCCGCACCCGGCGGCACCAGCTCCGCTCGCATCTGACCTCCCTCGGCTTCGGCAACGCGGGCGCGGGGGTCTGGCTCGCGCCGGCGCGCATGCGCATCGCCGCCGAACGCGCCATCGGCGAACTCGGACTGACGCCGTACTGCGCGGTGTTCGTGGGCGACTACGTCGCCGGTCAGGACCTCGTCGACCTGCTTCGGAGCGCCTGGGACCTCGCCGACATCGACGAGCGCTATCGGGGCTTCGCTGAGGAGTACCAACCCCTCGCCGACCGGCTGCTCGGCGAGGGGTTGACCGACTCCCGGGACGCGTTCGTCACCTACCTCGGTGTCGTCGACCGCTGGCGCAAGCTTCCCTTCCGCGACCCCGGGCTGCCGCCCGAGCTGCTCGCCGAGAACTGGTCGGCCCCGGACGCGACCGCGCTCTTCGAGCACCTGGTCGGCTCGCTCGAGGGTCGCGCGCTGGCCCATGCAGCGTCGTACTGGAACGGCGAGCGCTGAGCCCCGGCTACCACTCGTCGCGGCGATCGCCCGCACCGGTGAATCGACGTCTGCCTCGGAGCTGGGCATCAGCCCACGCGAGCTCGATGTGCTCAGACTGATCGCCGAAGGCGCCTCGAGCTCCTCCATCGCGGCATCGCTCTTCATCTCGCCCAAGAGCGCCTCCGTGCACGTGTCGCAACGCAGCGATCCACCTGACGGCCAGGAACATCCGATCGGGTCGAGTGGGCCATGTGGGGTGATCACATGGCACCGTGCAGGGTGCCTCTGCGGCTGGTGACCGCGATCTCGAACTCAGCGGATTCATCGCCAAGCAGGACAACACGATCGGACGGCTGTTCGACTGGTTGCAGAACGGAGACGTCGAGCTCCCCACTGTTGATGAGCGCATCACGTTCCACACGAGCTCGGCCAGCGCCGAGCACTGGGGAAGGTGGGTCGGTGGGCTGGGCGCGCTGGTGTGCGGGCGCAGACTGTTCGACTTCACCGACGGCTGGGGCGGAAACGCACACCATGGGCGACTCCGTGGTCGTGGTGACCCACCACGTGCCGACGGACTGGGTCGAGGCCCACCCCGACGCCCCGTTCCACTTCGTCACCGACGGGGTGGAGGCTGCGGTGGCGAAGGCCCAGGAGATCGCCGGTGCGAACACAGTGGCGGTGGCAGCAGGCACCATGGCACGTCAGTGCCTCGAGCTCGGCCTGCTCGACGCGGTCGCCGTCGACCTGGTGCCTGTGGTGATGGGTCAGGGCCGCCCCTGCTTCGGAGAGATGTCGCTGAGCGATGTCCCGCTGGCCGACCCTGTGGCCTGCGTCCAGGGGGACCGCGTCACCCACATCCTGTTCCCCGTCAACGAGCAGGCGAGCAACCGATGAGGACACTGCATGTCGGCCTGCAGGTCGAAGACCTCGAGCGGTCGATCACGCTGTCCTGAGATCCACAACGCCCTGGGTGGGTCACGTCGACGTCGACGCGCGCGCCAGGTTCAGGACGGCCCGACGGCGCAGGACTGCACCCTCGCTCTCGTTCCTGGTGAGCGTGGCCGCCTCGGTGAACGCCTCGCTCGCCTGAGCGTGCAGCCCGGCACGTTCGAGCAGGTCTCCACGCACACTCGGCACGAGTGGCGAGTCGCCGAGCGCACCGGTCTCCAGCTCCTCCAGCACGGCGAGCCCCGCGTCCGGGCCGAACGCCCTCCCGTACGCGACCGCGCGGTTCACCTCGACGACCGGTCCCGGTGCGGCCCCGGCCAGGACGTCGTACAGAGCCGCAATCCGGTGCCAGTTCGTGTCCTCGGCACGCTCTGCGCGGGCATGCTGCGCGGCGATCGATGCCTGCAGGAAGTACTTCCCGACCGGCTTCCCACCGGCGGCGAGCAGCTCAGCCTGGTGCAGGGCTCCCAACCCGCGCCGGATCAGCAGCTGGTCCCATCGCTTCCGGTCCTGTGCCTCCAGCAAGACCGGCGCGCTGCGCTCGTTGAGCCGGGCAGCCATCCGCGAGCCCTGGATCTCCAGCAGCGCCTCCAGTCCGAGCACCTCTGGCTCGTCGGGAGCGACTGCGGCCAGCATGCGCGCGAGTCTGATCGCCTCGCCCGCAAGGTCGGGGCGCATCCAGTCCTCGCCGGCGGTGGCCGTGTAGCCCTCGTTGAAGATCAGGTAGATCACGGCCATGACGTCGTCGAGACGTCCGGTGCGGTCGGGTCCGGTGGGCAGCTCGAACTCGGCGTGAGCCGCGGACAGTGTCTTCTTCGCTCGGGAGATGCGCTGGCCCATGGTGGACTCGGTGGCCAGGAACCCACGGGCGATCTCGGCGGTGGTGAGCCCTCCGACCAGGCGCAGCGTCAGCGCGGCCCGGGACTCGGCGGTCAGGGAGGGGTGGCAGGACAAGA
>JBDTXF010000543.1:0-2516 GCA_040006355.1 Nocardioidaceae bacterium
TCTCGTCGCTGATCGGCCCGGGAGCCAGCGAGGTCGGCGGCTCCATCGCCATGAAGGCCAGCACCTGCATCAGGTGGGTGACGACCATGTCCCGGAACGCCCCCGTGGACTCGTAGAAGGCGGTGCGCATCTCGAGGCCGAGTGTCTCGGGCACGTCGATCTGGACGTGGTCGATGAAGTTCCGGTTCCAGATCGGCTCGAACAGGCCGTTCGCGAACCGGAAGGCGAGGATGTTCTGCGCCGCCTCCTTGCCCAGGAAGTGGTCGATCCGGAAGATCTGCTTCTCCTTGAAGACCTCGTGCAAACGGTCGTTGAGCTTCTTCGCGGTCACCAGGTCGGTGCCGAAGGGCTTCTCCATGATGATCCTGGAGCGTTCCACCAGACCGGCCTCGGCGAGCTGGTGCACCACGGCCAGGGCGGCCTTCGGCGGGACGCTGAGGTAGTGGAGCCGACCGATCTCCCCCTCACACTCCTCCGAGAGGTCCTTCTCGGCGGCCACGACCGCATCCGCGAGGGCGTGCGGGCCGTCCTTCTGGCAGACGAACGTCAGCCGGCTGGCGAAGTCGTCCCAGCAGCTCTCGTCGAAGGGCCGGCTGAACTCGTCGATGGCCTCCCGGGAGAGCTTGATGAACTGCTCGGAGTCCATCTCGTCCAGCGAGGTGCCGACGATGCGACAGTCCTGGAGCAGTCCCGCCTCGAAGAGGTGCAGGAGTCCGGGGAGCAGCTTGCGTCGGGCCAGGTCGCCGGTGGCCCCGAAGAGCACCACCACGTGAGGTTGTTCCATGGCGACCATGGTAGGCCGAGCGACCGGAGATCAGGTTGCCGTGAGGTGACGAAATCGGCGGTCAGATCGCGGGGACCCGCTCGGCGGTCCGGGTGGCGGACCAGGACCGGCGTGCCTCCACGCCGGTGTCGCAGTGGTCGGTGAAGATGCCGTCCACCCCTGCGTCGAAGAGGGTGCGGATCTGACCCGGTGCGTCTCCGCGGGCGTTCGGGTCGTCGCCGACCCGGTGCGCCGGGGCCAGGAAGCGGTTCTCGTCGCGGACCGTCCAGGCGTGCACGAGCATCCCCTCGGTGTGCGCCGCGTCGACCAGGTCCCGCTGCAGGGTCGCGTCGGGACCGGCCGGGAGGACCAGCGCCTGGTGCACGCCGATGCCCGCGGCGTAGGTCGCGACCTCCTTCAGCCCGAGCGGCGTCAGCAGGTCCGCGTAGGTGCGCGGGTCCCCCGCCAGCTCCAGGTCGTACGGCGCTCCCGTCGCGTCCACCAGCTGCACCAGGGGCACCGAGACCATCGAGGTCAGGGCCCGCAGGCTCGCGGTCTCGAACGACTGCACGAAGACCGGCGCGTTCGGGCGGTCGAGGTGGTGCCGGCGCAGCGCGGCGACCAGCGCCTCCTCGAGCGGGAGGCCGATCGAGGCGAAGTAGCCCGGGTGCTTGGTCTCCGGGTAGACCCCGATGGTCACGCCGCGCCGTCGGCTGCCCCGCTCCGCGAGCTCGAGCACCTCGTCGAAGGTGGGGATCTCGAAGTGCCCGTCGTACCAGGTGTTGCCCGGGCGCACCTTGGGCAGCCGCTCGACGGCGCGCAGTGTCTTCAGCTCGGCGAGGGTGAAGTCCTCGGTGAACCAGCCGGTGGTCTCGACGCCGTCGATGAGCCGCGTCGTGCGGCGGTGGGCGAACCCGGGGTGGGCGGCCACGTCGGTGGTCCCGCCGATCTCGTTCTCGTGCCGGGCCACGAGCACCCCGTCGCGGGTCGAGACGAGGTCCGGCTCGATGTAGTCGGCGCCCATCTCGATGGCGAGCCGGTAGGACGCCAGGGTGTGCTCGGGGCGGTAGCCCGCCGCCCCCCGGTGGCCGATGACGATGGGTGCGAATCCTGTCATGTCCCCCACGGTGCCGACCCGAGGTGTCCCGCCGGCCCCTGCGAGGTGAACGGGCTGTGAAGCGTTCCGGGCCGGTGGCCGGCCCCTCAGCCCAGGTCCACCTGGGTCATCACCCGGTCGTCCCGCTCCGCGCCCGCCAGCACCACCTGCCAGTGGCCGGGCCCGGGTCCGCCGCAGGGCCGGGCGGAGACGTCGTCGAGCCCGGCTGGGGCGCAGGCCATCGCCAGGACGCCGCCGACCACCTCCACCCGGGTGGGTCCGGCCCTGCCGGCGTAGTGCACGTCGAGCGCCACGAGCCGGGCGAGCGCCCTGCCTCGCAGCGAGGGGCTGCGGTCCAGCACCCCGGTGAGCCGGTAGCGCAGACGGACCACCCGGACCGGCACGTCGAAGTCGAACCGCTGCGAGCCGGCCGCCGACGCCACGCGCGTCACGTTCGCCCCCGGCGCGGCCGCCTCGACGTGCGTCGCACTCACCGGCGTGGCTCCTGGCGGCGCGGGCGGAGCGGGCGGCGCGTCGAGCGCGACCGTGCCGATCGGCCGGGTGCTGCGGATCCACTGGGTGACCTCGACGGTCCCGTCGTCGGCGATGCTGCTGCGGACGTAGGTCCCCACCGCCGGGAGCCCCGTGGGCACACCC
>JBDTXF010000544.1:0-2515 GCA_040006355.1 Nocardioidaceae bacterium
GCGACATCGACATGCGCGTCGGCCTGAGCCCGGACGTGGCCGCAGCCGTCCCCCGGGCGGTGCGGCTTGCCCAGGACGTGCTCAGCGGCTGGTGGGACGCGGACGACGCGCGGGCTGCCGTTCTCCCTGCCAGGGAAGGAGATCAGGCGTGCTCGGGCTCCTCGACCTCCACATAGGCCACCTCGAACTCACGACCCGTCACCAGGTCGGCGGTGGGCGTGTCGCACTGCGGACAGCGCAGCGCGAAGAACGCGTCGATCTCGCGCTTCGCCTCGCACGCTGGACACCACACGGCGGCGGGCAGCAGCTCGAGGACGAGCTCTGCCGCCTCGACCGGCGTGCCCGACGCTGCGATCGGCCACGACCCGACCAGGGCCTCTGGGACCGCGCCAGACCACGCACCCACCCGCAGTGCGACGACCTTGATCGAGCCCGGCTCGGCGGTCGGGCAGGCGTCCTGCACCGCCCGCACCACGCCGGTGAGCAACGCCAGCTCGTGCATCCAGCCAGTGTGGCACCCTCCCCCGGGGCGCCACGGCTCCTGTGCTGCTCACGCCGGTGCCCGTGACCCGCACCGTCCGGCTGGACCGCATCGTGGACGACGTCACCGCACGGGTGGTCCTCAGTCGCGGGCAGGCTGGCGATCTCATCCGTGCGAGGTTCGCGCTCGACGGCCTGCCACGTGTCGAGGAGTTCCTGGTGGGCCGGGCCGTCGCGGAGGTCCCCACCCTCGTCGAGCGGCTGTGCGGGCTCTGCCCGGTCGTGCACCACCTCGCCGGTGCACGCGCGCTGGACGCTCTGGCCGGAGCCGCGGGCACCACGCCCACCGCCGAGACCGTGCGTCGCCTGCTCCTCCACGGCACCGTGCTCGAGGCGCACGCCCGACGGCTGGTCGAGGTCAGCCAGACCCCGGCTCACGCGCTGCGGCTGTTCGCGCGGCAGGTCGTCGTGGCCGCGGCAGGCGCCCGGCACGTGCCACGGTGCGCGGTGCCCGGGGGAGTGCGGTCTGCGGTCTCGGCGGACGACCGGGACGCCCTGGCGGGCCGGGCAGGGACGGCGATCCAGCGTGCGGCGGACCTGCTGGCCCAGGTCGAGACGCGGGAGGGTCGGGCGTCCGGGCCGGTGTTCGCGGGCCACGACGTCGCGCTGGTAGACAGGACCGGCGCCCTCGACCTGTACGGCGCGGTGCTGCGGGCCAGAGCGGCTGACGACGAGCTGTCGGTGGAGGCGGCCTCGCCGGCGGAGTGGGCGGGGCTGGTGGCGGAGTCGCGTCCGGGTGCGGCTGCCTCCCGACCGTTCCTCAGGCGGCTCGGCCCCGACCGGGGCGGCTATCGCGTCGGACCCGTGGCGCAGCTCCGGGTGGCCACGCACCTGTCCACCCCGGCGGCGGAGTCGGCGCGGCAGCGGTGGGCGGTGGCACGAGGGGGCGCCCGCTGGGCGAGGGCGGTGGTCGCGCTGCACGCAGCCGAGGTCGTCCACGGGCTGCTCGGTGACCCCGACCTGGTCGCAGGGACCCTGGTGGCGCCCGAGACCGGGCCTCCGGGCGGCTCGGGGCAGCCGAGGTCGGTGACCGGGTGGGTCGAGGGTCCCCGCGGACTCCTCGTGCACTGCTACCGGGTCGACGCCGGTGGCGTGCTGAGCGACGCGACGATCACCACCCCCACGGCGCAGAACGAGCGCTGGCTGGCGCAGCTGCTCACTGGGGCGGCCCGGGAGCGTCCCACGGCGATCACCTCCCTCGGAGCACCTGCACCCGGGCTCGCGGAGGCACTGGAGGACGCCGTACGCGAGGCTGACCCGTGTCTCCCGTGCTCGTCGCGACCGACGGGGATGATGGGGCTGAGGATCCTGGTCGGCGACGTGCCGACGGACCCGGCTGGATCGGGAGAGGGCTGAGCATGTGTCTTGCGGTTCCGGGGCGAGTGACGGAGATCGCCGGCGGCTGGGGGCTCCCCACCGCGACCGTCGAGTGTCGAGGCACTCAGCGGGAGTGCAGCCTGGCCTATCTCCCGGACGCGACCGTCGGTGACTACGTGCTGATCCACGCCGGCTTCGCGGTCACGATCCTGGACGAGGCGTCGGCCGCGGAGACACTGGCCCTCTTCGAGGAGATCGAGAGCGCACCTCCCCGCACCCGGCAGTAGGGTCGCTCGCCATGGGGTCGATGTCGGAGTACGACGACCGGGCGCGCGCGCGCTGGGTGCGCGAGCCGCCCAAGCGACCCGAGCGCACGCCCTTCGAGCGGGACCGCGCACGCCTGGTGCACTCGGCCGCGCTGCGCAGGCTGGCCGCGAAGACCCAGGTGGTCGGGCCGCAGACCGACGACTTCGTGCGCAACCGGCTCACCCACACCCTCGAGGTGGCCCAGGTCGCCCGCGACCTCGGCCGCACCCTGGGCTGTGACGCCGACCTGGTGGAGACCGCCGCACTGGCCCACGACCTCGGCCACCCGCCGTTCGGGCACAACGGCGAACGCGCCCTCGACGAGGTCAGCGGAGCCTGCGGCGGCTTCGAG
>JBDTXF010000545.1:0-2512 GCA_040006355.1 Nocardioidaceae bacterium
GCGATGTCGCACCGCTACGTCGCGTCCCAGTTCCCGACCACGCCGCCCGCGGGCCGGTTCGTCAGCCTCCTGGGTGACGCCGAGCTCGACGAGGGTGCGATCTGGGAGGCCGTGGCCGATCCGGCCGTGGCTAAGCTCGGTGAGCTGCTCTGGGTCGTGGACCTCAACCGGCAGTCCCTGGACCGGGTGGTCCCTGACATCGCGATACAGCGCCTGCAGGGCATGTTCGCCGCGGCGGGCTGGCAGGTCACCGTCTTGAAGTGGGGGCGGCGGATCTCAGAGATCTTCGAGCGCCGCGGTGGCGTGGAGCTGCGTGAGCGTCTGGAGCAGATGCCGAACGAGGAGTATCAGTGGATGCTGCGCGCCGCCTCCCCGGAGGTCGCCGACCGGATCCTCGCCGGAGGTGGGAGCCAGGAGCTGCGTAGTCTGTTGTCCTCGATCCCCACCGGTGAGCTAGCTGCGGCGGTCCGCGACCTGGGTGGTCACGACCTTGGACTCCTGGTCGACACCTTCAACAGCGTCGACACCGACCGGCCCACCATCGTGTTCGCCTACACGGTCAAAGGACGTGGGTTGCCCACCGAGGGACACCCGAACAACCACTCCGCGCTGCTGACCGCGGCTCAGATGCAGGTGCTCGCGGAGTCCTCGGGCATGGACCATGGCGCACCCTGGCAGCGTTTCGACGTCGGTACGCCGGCGGGGCGGTTGTGTGCGCGTCGGGCTGAGGAGCTGCGCCGCCAGCCGGTCACCCTCTCTGTTGGGGTGGAGGTCCCGACGTCACTGGGTCACCCGCACCGCAAGCCGATCTCCACCCAGGCCAGCCTGGGACGCTTCCTGGCCGACCTCAAGCGCGATGCCCCCGAAGCGGCGGCCCGCGTAGTCACCTGCAGCCCCGATGTCGCGTCCTCGACCAACCTCGGCGGTTGGATCAACAAGACGGGCGTCTGGTCGGTCCAGGACCGTCGCGACTGGTTCGCCGATGACTCTGAGCGCGTGCTGCGTTGGCATGAGGTCAGCAACGGACAGCACATCGAGCTCGGCATCGCCGAGGTCAACCTTGTCTCCCTTCTCGGCGAGCTTGGCGCGACCTGGTCGAGGTGGGGCGAACGGCTCATCCCCATCGCCACCCTCTACGACCCGTTCGTCTCGCGTGCCCTGGAGCCCTGGTCATACGGCATCTACGCCGGTGGTCAGTCGATCCTCGTCGGGACACCGTCGGGGGTCACCCTCGCCCCCGAGGGGGGAGCGCACCAGTCCATCACCACTCCTTCGATCGGTCTGGAGCAGCCCGGCTGTGTGGCCTGGGAGCCGGCCTTCGCGCACGACCTGGAGTGGTGCTTCCTGCATGCCATGGACCAGGTTGGCAGGGAGGGAGGGACGTCGTCGTACTTCAGGCTGAGCACCCGGCCGATCAACCCCGACCTCGCCCAGGTCCCAACCTCACCGGACCTCATGGAGCGCCGACGACAACAAGCAGTAGCCGGTGGCTACCGCCTCCCCGCCGACCACCCTCTTGGGGAGGAGGACGTCACCCTGGTCGGGGTAGGCGCGATCATGCCGGAGACCCTGGCCGCTGCGGACGCGCTCGCGGCTGAGGGTGTCAACGCGGGCGTGGTCTGCCTGACCAGTCCAGACCTGGTCTTCCGGTCCTTCCAGCAGCGGGGGCGTCGCGATGCTGGTGAGGGCGGGAACATCCTCGACGAGATGCTGCCTCCAGAGCATCCGGCGCCGCTGGTCACCGTCCTGGACGGACACCCGCACACGCTCGCATTCCTCGCCGGTGCCCGCGGCGACCGCATCCGATGCCTGGGAGTCACCGATTTCGGTCAGTCCTGCGACCTCGACGACGCCTACCGGATCCATCGCATCGACACCGGTTCGGTCGTCGATGCCGCACTCAGCATGCTGGGCAGGTAGGCGCCTGATGTACCACTCGATCGCCACGTTCACATTCCGCGAAGGGACCACTGCCTCGCAGGTCGAGGCACTGGCGGCGGCACTGAAGACCTTCGCCTCCGGCCTCGAGGGAGTGCGCAGCTACTCCTGCGGCGCCGACATGCGGCTGCGCGAAGGCACCGACGACTTCGCCGTGGCCGCCACCTTCGACAACGAGGTCGCCCTCCGCACCTACCTCGCCCACCCCGAACACGCCGAGATCTCCCGTCTCCACGTAGAGCCGATCCTCGCGGGCAAGCACAACGCCCAGTTCATCACCTGACGCAGCCTCCGCCTCATCGAAAGAAGGACCCATCCCATGGAACAACGACTCCTCGAGGTCGACGAACTGACGGTCGCGACTGTCTACCACCCGGCCGCCAACGCTGGACTCGACCTCCCACTGCTGGTGGCCCTGCACGGCGGCACCTACAGCAGCGCCTACTTCGAGGTCGCCGGCGGCCCGCTGGGCTCGTTCCTCGAACTGGCCGGACGCAACGGCTTCGCGGTACTGACCATCGACCGTCCCGGGTACGGCGAGAGCACCCTGCTGCTCGAGGAGGAGAACACCTTC
>JBDTXF010000546.1:0-2509 GCA_040006355.1 Nocardioidaceae bacterium
GCACGGGCGGCGACGGGGTCGGCGGGGCCGAGGAGGTCGGGGTGGGGGTCGGCGTCGGCGTCGGGGTCGGCGTCGGGGTCGGGGTGGGCGTCGGCGTCGCCGTCGGGGTGGGCGTCCGGGTCGGCTGTGGCGCTCTGGTCGGGGTGGGAGTCGGGGTCGGGGTGTAGGTCGGTGCCGGCGCGTGGTCCTGCTGCCGGGCCGCGACGTTGGCCGCCGGCGGGAACTGCTCGACGGGCGCCCCGTCCAGGGTCTCGCGCATCGTCTCGGTCCAGGTCCGGGTCGGGTAGTCGGCGCCGAAGTACGACGGCAGGTAGCCGTTGAGGGCGTCGTTGCCGTCGCCGCGGACGTACATCACCGCGGTCGAGAGCTGCGGGGTGTAGCCCACGAACCACGACGAGGACACGTCACCGGCGAAGTTCGTCGCGGTGCCGGTCTTGCCGGCGGCCGGCCGGCCGAGTGCCAGGGCGTTCTTGCCGGTGCCGGCCTTGACCACCTGCTGGAGGGCATAGCTGACGTCGCGGTCCAGGTCGTCGGCGAGGGCGCGGGGCCTCGACGTCGGGGCCGAGTAGCGCTTCTTGCCCGTGTCGTCGACGACCGTGGAGATCACGAACCACTTCTTGGCCCTGCCCCCGTCGGCGATGGTGCCGTAGGCGTTGGCCATGTCGACCGGGCTGACCGTCGCCGAGCCCAGCGAGATCCCGGAGGTCGGGTGGAGGCCCGGGGACGAGCGGGGGATGCCCATCTTGACCGCCATGTCCAAGATCTTGCGCGGACCGTCCTGCATCGACTGGGTGAGGTCGACGTAGGCGGTGTTCACCGACTGCTCGGTGGCTGTGAGCAGGCTGATCGCGGACCCGTAGTCGGTGCCGTCACCGGCGCCCTCGTTGACCACCTTCGAGGTCCCGTCGGGGAACACGTACGGCGAGTTGCCGTCGAACGTGCTCTTCAGCGAGTAGCCGTCGGCCAGTCCCGCGGAGAGGGCGAACGGCTTGAAGGAGGACCCCGGTGAGCCGCCTGCCAGGGCCCAGTTGATCTGGCTCTTGAGGTAGTCCTGGCCGGCGAACATGCCCTTGAGGGCGCCGGTCGCCGGGTCGACGGACGCGACCGCGACGTGCAGCTTCGCCAGACCTCGGGGCCGCTGGTCGCGCACCGCCTTCGCGGCGGCGTTCATCGCGTTGCGCGTGAAGGTGGTGGTGACCTTCAGACCGCCGCCGTTGATCTCCTGGTCCGAGAAGCCCTTGGCGAGCAGCTGCTTGCGCACCAGCGTGAGGACGTGCCCCTTCTGGCCGCCGTACTGGTCGGAGCTCTTCACGACGGGGAAGGCCGGGAGGCGGCGCTCGAAGCGGGCCTGCTGGGCGGCGGAGAGGTCGCCGGCCGAGGCCATCCCGCCCAGGACGTACTGGTAGCGGCCGAGCAGCCGCTGCCGGGCTGCGGCGCCGCCGGAGGGGTCGAGCGCGGTCGGGGAGTTGAGCACCGAGGCGAGCACCGCGCCCTGGGGGATGCTCAGGTCCTTGGCGTCCACGGTGAAGTAGGCCTGCGCCGCGGCCTGGATGCCGTAGGCCCCGCGGCCGAAGTAGATGGTGTTCAGGTAGCCCTGCAGGATCTCGGACTTGGACTGCTGGCGCTGCAGCTTCAAGGAGACGAAGGCCTCCTTCACCTTGCGGGTGAAGGTGCGCTCCTGGGACAGGTAGAAGATCTTGACGTACTGCTGGGTGATCGTCGAGGCGCCCTGGGTCGCGTTGCCGCGGGCGTTGCTGAAGGCCGCTCGCAGGATGCCCTTGGGGTCGATCCCCCGGTTGGAGTAGAAGGTGCGGTCCTCCGCGGCGATCACGGCGTCCTGGACGCTCTGCGGCACCTCGCTCAGCGGGATGCTGGTGCGGTTCTGGCTGGCGAACGACCCGATCTCGTGCTTGCCGTCGGCGTAGTAGACGAAGGTGGTCTGGGCGGTGAAGTCCTTGTTGGGGTCCGGGATGTCGGTCGTCACGTAGCCGAACACGAACGCCGCCGCACCCAGCAGGAACAGCCCGAGCAGCGTGAGGGCGACCCAGCCCAGGATCCGCTTCGGCAGGCTGCGCCGCGGCTTCCTGGCGGCGGGCTTGCCGCCGGCGACCGGCCCCCGGGGGGAGCCACCCGGTGCTGCGGGCTTGCGCTCGGGACTCACAGGGGACAACTCCGGGGTCGGGGAAGGCGGGGCGGCACACGGCTCAGGGAGCGGCCAGCACCGCCGAGGGGCCTTGAACAGCGTACGGGTCGAGGGTCCGCTGCGGGGCAGACCCCCGACACGCGCACCGCCGGCGTGACGCGCCCGATATATCGGTGCGATATGTTGGCCCGATACGAACACCGCAGGGCGACCCCCGTCGTCGACATAGGAAGGAGCACCCCGTGGCGCGTCGTGGCGAGACCCTCGAGCTCGCGGTCCTCGGACTGCTGCACGAGTCACCCATGCACGGCTACGAGCTGCGCAAGCAGGTCAACGGGGTGCTCGGCTGGAGCCGGCTGCTGTCCT
>JBDTXF010000547.1:0-2499 GCA_040006355.1 Nocardioidaceae bacterium
GCAGCCAGCTCGGCGCGACGCCGATGCACCGGGTGCGGCCGAGCGCGGTCGACGGCTGGCTGGCCGAGCTCCGCCGCAAGGGGCTCAGCGACTCCACCCGACGCAACGCCTACACGATCCTGCGCGCGGTCTTCGACGCCGCCGTCAAGGACCGCGAGCTTGCCGACAATCCCGTGGCCGCGGTCCCGCGTCCCCGTGTCGAGGTGAAGGAGGCGGAGTACCTCACTCCCGAACAGGTGAAGCTCCTTCTCGCGGCTGCCCGCGACACCCGTTACGGCCTGCTCTTCGAGTTTCTGGTCAACACCGGCCTCCGCCGCGGCGAGGCGCTCGCACTCAAGTGGCGCAGTCACGTCAAGGAAGAGGATGGCTGGCTCAAGATCCGCGGCACCCTGACGCGCGAGGACGGTGAGCTGGTGATCACCAGCACCAAGACCGCGAAGTCCCGCCGCGAGGTGCCGATCACCGACCGCACGGCCGCCATCCTCCAGCAGTTGCGCGCGCGTCAGGTCGCGGAGCGCGACCGGGCCGGCTCACAATGGAACGAGACGGGCTACGTCTTCACCACCGCGTTCGGTGAGCCTTGCGACCCTCGCAACGCGCTCCGGGCGCTCAAGGTGGCCGCCGAGCAGGCCAGCCTGCCTAGCATCGGCCTCCACACCCTCCGGCATTCGGCCGCCAGCACCATGCTCGCCAACGGCGTCCCGCTCAAGGTGGTCTCGGAGATCCTGGGCCACTCATCGATCAGCATCACCGGCGACATCTACGGACACGTCTCGCCCGACATCAGCGTGTCCGCGATGCAGGTGCTGAGCGATGCCCTTCAGTGAGAGCGGCGGAATCGCCGCATCCGCCACTGGTGGTGGCCAAGATCTATGCAGGCAGGGCGCCCTTCTACGCGCCGGGCCCTCGCCCGCTGCCCACCCGCGTCTATGGCGGAATGACTCGCCCAAGCTTCACCCGAGAAGCGGCTCGAACACCTGGCCGAACCATTCGGCGGGGTCGGTGTCGCGCAGGTGCTGGGTCAGCACCCACCGCTGCCCCTCGGGGTCGACGACGACGGCTTGGAGGACTCCCCAGGGTTGTTCGACTGGCACATCCACGAGCTCGCCACCAGTCGTGACCAGCACCGCGCAGGTGGTGCCTAGGTCGGCGACGAAGACTTGGGTAGTACTGACGCTCGTGGTCTGGGAAGTGGTGCGTCGTCCAAGCAGAACGATGAAGCCGTCTCGTTCGAGTTCCGAGTGTCCGACCCAGCCATCAGGCAAGGTTGCTCGAACCATCTCGCGAAAGCCGAGAGTGTCGCAGAGCCAGCGAGCCGCAGCAGGCACGTCCTCATATAGCAAGCAGGGGACCACGGACGGGTAGCCGCGTGAAGGGTCATACATCGGTGCACCTTCTCCTTATGTGGCCCCGGCTGTCGATGGCCGCTTCTGCGAGGCTATGCCTGCGAAGAGTGAGACCGATCGAGCCGCGATCCCTGCACGGCTTCCGATGAGCGCACGTGCGTCTATCTGGTTGAGAAGCCTCAGGTCTCTGATACACCCGGCCAGGCTCAACTAGCTAGGTGCTATGGGTGCGCTGCTTGGCGAGTCACAGTGAAGGATCCGCTACCGGCGCCTCTCGATCGGCCCGCCTCGGCCTCGTCGTCCCACCAGCACAATGTGCAGACCGGGCTCCACTCACCGATGCGGGTGATAACCCTGACGAGGTCGTAGACCGTCTCCGACGTGGCCGCGACGGCGATCGACCCCTGATGGGTGCGTGCCCGGGGATCGGTCACCGGCGCTCACCCCTCTGACCCCCTCTGCCGGCGGCTGCCACCGTGCCAGTCCTCCTGCTTCCCGATCTCGCCGGGCTCCACGCCGAAACCCACCAGCTGCGGCTGCTCGCGCAGGCTACGCTTCATCTCAGCGAAGCCAGGGAAACGGGCCAGGGCCACCGCGTGATCCCACAGCTCTCCAGCAGCCTCCGGCTCGGGAAGCCGGCTGATCACGGGGCCGAAGAACGCCACCCCCTCCGGAGGCTCGAAGTGGATGATCGGCGTGCCAACATCCTTGCCGGTCAGCTTGAGGGCCTCCTCGCCGTCAGCGCCGATCTCGGCGTCCCAGGACACATCGTCGAGGGCGTCAGCCAGACCCGTGGGCAGGCCCGCCTCGCGCAGGATCGGCTCGACGAACTCCCGGGTGCCGCGCCGTTCCCGGTTCTCCTTCTCCGTGACGTCGAAGGGTGGGGGTGTGTCGAAGATGTGTCCCCCGAAGACGGCCTGCAAGGCGTCCAGTGCCTGCGGCCCGTGCTCGGCGCGCGCCCTGGCGGCCACTCTGAGTAGGCGTAGGCCCGCGGTGTGCCCGGCTTCGTACTCCGGCGGGAAGTGGGCGTCGTAGTCGATGTCCGCGTTGACCAGCCGCAGTGAGATGAACCTCCAGTCCACCGTGAAGTCCCGCTCGGCCTGCACCATCCGGATCCACTTGCTGGTCAGCCAGCAGAACGGGCACACCGGGT
>JBDTXF010000548.1:0-2499 GCA_040006355.1 Nocardioidaceae bacterium
AGCCGGGCGCGGAGAAGCTGGTCGGCCAGGGTGACGGGCTGTTCCTGCCGATGGGTGCCAGCAAGCCCGTGCGGGTGCAGGGCTCGTGGGTCACCGAGGCCGAGGTCCACGCGGTCGTGAAGCACTGCAAGGAGCAGCTCGCACCGACCTACCGCGAGGACGTGACGGTCGCCGCGGCTGCCAAGCGGGACCTCGACGACGACATCGGCGACGACCTGGACCTGGTGGTGCAGGCGATCGAGCTCTGCGTCACCACACAGTTCGGGTCCACCTCGATGCTTCAGCGCAAGCTCCGGGTCGGGTTCGCGAAGGCCGGCCGCCTGATGGACATCTTGGAGAGCCGTGGAGTGGTCGGGCCGAGCGAGGGCTCCAAGGCTAGGGACGTGCTGATCAAGCCCGACGACCTCGACGGCGTCATCGCCACTCTGCAGGGGGAACAGTGAGCGCAGCCATGTCCCATCCCCGGCCGCACCGTCCCGAGCGCCCCGCGGAGGCGCCGGCGCCGGTCGAGGACAGTGCCCCCGCAGCCGTCGTCGTGCGCCGCAACGCGGGTCTCACGGCGCTGATCGGGGCGGCCGCCTCCGCGATCGCGATCGCCTACCTCTGGCGGGCGACCGCGTCGGAGTCCCCCCTCGACTGGGCGCTGTGCGCGGTGATGGCCGGCATCGCCGCGGTCTACCTCATCCACTTCGTCGACGCCCGGACACCGCTCCTGGTCGCCGACGACCTGGGAGTGCGCATCCGCTTCGGCAGCCAGTGGCGCGGGCTGCCCTGGGAAGCGGTCGGCGAGGTCGTCGTGCACCCGCGTCGCGGTGTGCTCAAGGACGGCCGGCTGGTCTTCGCCCCGCACAGCCTGGCCCGCGCGCTGGACGGCCTGGACCCGCGCGGACGCCGTGCCGCCGCCCTGAACCAGAGGATGTACGGCGCCGCGCTGGCCGTCCCGATGGGGCTGACCACCCGGGTCTCGGTCACCGGACCCGCCCTCGCCGAGGGCCTGGCCGCCCTGGCACACGGTCGCGCCGACGTCACGGTGCTCCAGCCCCCGGCCCAGGAGACGGCCCAGGAGACGGCCCAGGGAACGGGCCAGGACACGGCCCAGGAGACGGCCCAGGGAACGGCCCAGGGAACGGCCCAGGGAACGGCCCAGGGAACGGCCCAGGACACGGTCCAGGAGCCCGCCCAGGAGCCGATCGGGGCGGCTGAGCCCGTCGAGCCCGTCGGGGCGAGCGACGGCCCGGGACGTCGCAGCCTGCTCGGTGGCCTCGGCACGATCGTGTCCCGGGTCGCCAAGGGCCGCGGGCGCGACGTCGACACCGAGACAGCCCAGCCCGAGCCCGATGCCGCCGAGACCGCCGAGGACCCCCAGGACGTCGTTCCCGAGGCAGGGCCGGCCGCCCGCGTGCCCCCCGCCGCGCGCTCGACGGTCCCACTGCTGCGCGACACCCGGCGGGCCCTGCGCGCCGAGGTCACCCGGGACACCCCGGCGACCGTGCTCGGCGCCGCTGCGCTGCTCCCGGACCTCGACGACCACGGACGCCGGTCGTCCCTGCCGGAGGCTGGGGAGCTGCGGCGACGTGGAGCCCCGGTGATCGGCGACGCCGGCCCGGCCCGCGCCTTCGACGACGGCCGGGTGCGCCCGATCGCCATCCTCGGTGACCCCGTCGACCCGCTCGTGATCGACGACTTCGTCACCGAGCCCGCCTACGACCCGGTGATCGGCCCCGAGCTGGCAGCGGCCCGCACCCGGGTCGGCCTCAGCGTCGACGAGCTCTCCGAGCGGACCCGCATCCGCCCGCACGTGATCGAGTCGATCGAGGTCGACGACTTCGCGCCGTGCGGTGGCGACTTCTATGCCCGCGGGCATCTCCGCACGCTCGCGAGGGTGCTCGGCCGCGACCCCGAGCCGCTGCTGGCTCAGTTCGACCAGCGCTACGCGACCGCTCCGATCAACGCCCGGCGGGTCTTCGAGGCCGAGCTGGCCACCGGGATGACCGGCAGCATGCGCAGCACCGTGGGCGGTCCCAACTGGGCCCTGATGGTCGGTGTCGTGCTGGCCCTGGTGATGACCTGGGGCGTGGTGCGGCTGTTCGCCTCCGAGCCCCCCGAGCAGCTGCAGAACCCGGCCCCGGTCCTGAACGGCTCGGCAGGGGTGGCCGGCGGCTCCCGGGCGAAGGCGCCGGTGGCCACTCCAGCCCCGATCAGGCTCACCCTGGTCGGTGCGCGGACCAGCTCCCGGGTCGTCGTACGCGACCGGGCCGGGAAGGTGGTCTGGGCCGGGGACCTCGTCCCGGGCCGGCAGCACACCCTGCGCGCGACGCCGCCGATCAGGGTCCGGGCCACCGACGCCGGCGCCGTGGACGTCACCGTCGGGGGCAGGGACACCGGCCCGCTCGGCCAGCCGGGCGTCGCTGCCAGCCGGACCTACCAGCGCTCCACGTCCTGACGACTCAGCGGGTGACCCATCGGGTGCTGGGGCGGCAGTTCGTCCCCGCGAGGGTC
>JBDTXF010000549.1:0-2439 GCA_040006355.1 Nocardioidaceae bacterium
AGTGTCCGCATCGCGGCTCGAACCGGGTCAGTGGAGCTCACCGGTGTCGGTGGTCGCCGGCGGCATGATCATCTTCGTGGCCTACGAAGGCTTCGAGCTCATCGCGAATGCCGCCGAAGACGTCGCCGACCCCGGCCGAACACTGGCCCGCGCCTACTACATCTCGGTCCTGTTCGTCATCGCCCTGTATGTGGCCGTGGCGGTGGTCGCCGTCGGGTCCCTGCCGGTGTCGGCGTTGGTCGACGCCCGCGACTATGCGCTGGCCGAGGCCGCCCGTCCGGCGTTCGGCTCGGCCGGGTTCGTCATGATCGGTGCCGCGGCGATGCTCTCGACCGCGTCCGCGATCAACGCCACCCTCTACGGGTCGGCCCGCATGATCTACATCGTCGCCACGTCCCGCGAGCTGCCGGCTCAGCTTGAGCGGCAGATCTGGAACCAGCCACTGGAGGGACTGCTGATCACAGCCGGATCGACCGTCGTGCTCGCGAACGTGCTCAACCTCGACAGCATCTCCACCATGGGCAGCGCCGGCTTCCTGATCATCTTCGCGGTCGTGAACCTGGCCGAGGCCCGCACCTCATCCTCCAGAGGCTCGGCACCCTGGATCTCGATCCTGGCCGCGTCGGCGTGCGCGGCTGCCCTGGTGGCCCTGGTTGCCAAGAGCAGCCCCGCCGCGGTGTCCGTCCTGGTCGCGATGGTCGTCTTGGCGTTCGCCGCCGAGGCGACGTTCCGGTGGGTCACCCACACACCTGCCGGGGCCTGAGGTCACGACCCCCGGAGGTCTGACAGCCCGGGAGACGTTCGCCGCCGTGAGGTCGGTCGCCCACATCTCGCACCCATGGGCGACCTCATCGCACCGTGGTGCGCCGGTTAGGATGCACGCGGTCGCCGGAACCTGGTCGGCACTCGATGGAGTCTCCCGGAGGTGAACCATGGACGACCTCGTGCCGTATGCCTGGGTCATCCTCGGCGCCGCCGCGGCAGTCCTCGTGGCAGCTGGTTCGAGTCGTATCGCCGCGTGGGTGCGGGTGCCGGCGCCGGCGCTGTTCCTGGTGGTCGCCGCGGTGGCCTCCGACGTCGTGCCCTCCCTGGGACAGCTGTCGGTGGTCACCGACCAGCGCATCGTCACCGTGGCCCTGGTCCTGATCCTGTTCGACGGGGGCATGCACATCGGCTGGGAACGCATGCGCCCGGCGCTGGGACCGGTTGTCTGGGTCGGGGTCGCGGGCACGGTCGTGACGACGG
Organism: Nocardioidaceae bacterium; assembly: GCA_040006355.1. GTDB lineage: Bacteria > Actinomycetota > Actinomycetes > Propionibacteriales > Nocardioidaceae > Nocardioides_B. The sequence goes on from JBDTXF010000549.1 coordinate 1,246, forward strand.
CTGCGCTCGCGGGTGGCGCGCACCTGGTCTTCGGATTCGAGTGGCCCACCGCCTTGATCATCGGGGCCGCGTTGGCACCCACCGACCCTGCTGTGGTGTTCTCGGTCCTGTCGGGACGCGAAATCTCAGGTCGCTCGGGCACCCTCCTCGAGGGGGAGTCAGGCGCCAACGATCCGGTGGGCATCGCCTTGATGGTCAGTCTCCTCGGCGCGACCGGCGGGGGGTGGCATGCGGTCGCCAGCGGTGTCGGTGACTTCGCCCTCCAGCTCGGTGTCGGTGCCGCGATGGGCCTGGGCGGCGGGTGGCTGCTGCTGCAGCTGATGCGGCGAGTTCCCCTGCCCAACGCCTCCCTCTATCCCGTGCAGACGATCGCGTTCGCACTGGCGCTGTACGGCGCCGCCACGGTGCTCGAGGGATCGGGCTACCTTGCGGTGTTCCTCGCCGGGATCCTGGTGGGCGATGCCCGCGCCCCCTACAAGCGCGAGATCGAGAACTTCGCCTCTGGTCTGGCCGGACTCGCCGAGATCGTTGCCTTCGTCGTGCTGGGGCTGTCGGTCAGCCTGGCGTCGGTGTTCCACGGCAACCGGGTCTGGATGGGACTGGGGATCGCGGCGATGCTCATCCTCGTCGTCCGCCCGTTGCTGGTCGGGCTGGTCACGATCCCTGTGCGACTGGACCGGGGCGAGCGGGCCTTCGTCCTCTTCAGCGGCCTGAAGGGGGCCGTCCCGATCCTGCTCGGCACCTACGTGGTGGTGGAGGGGGCCGACCGGGCCAGCGAGGTCTACGACATCATCTTCGTGGTCGTGCTCGTCTCGGTCGTCCTGCAGGGTGGTCTCGTGCCCAGCGCGGCCCGGTTGCTGAAGGTGCCGATGCGGGTCGTGGAGCCCCAGCCCTGGGTGCTCGGCATGCGGTTCCAGGACGAGCCTCAGGGCCTGCACCGCTACGTCGTCGCACCCGGCTCCCGTGCGGACGGCTGCATGCTGGCCGACCTCGACGTCGACGAGTCGTTCTGGGTGAGCATGGTCCGCCGTGAGGGACGACTGGTCCAGGTGCGCGGCGACACCCAGCTCGTCGCGGGCGACGAGATCCTCGCGCTCACCGACGACGGGGCCACCGCCGACGCGATCTTCGAGAGCTGAACCGCCCCAGTCCGGACCGGAGACGCTGAGACGATCCCGCCCCATGCCTGTGGCC
>JBDTXF010000550.1:0-2428 GCA_040006355.1 Nocardioidaceae bacterium
AGACCTCGATGAAGTGCCCGAAGTCGCGGAACGAGTAGAGCTTCCGCAGGGCCTCGAGGTCCGAGGGCACCGTGCCCGGGTGCCGGGCGGCCAGCTCCGAGACGATGCGCGGCGAGGCGGACCCGACCTGGTGCACGTGGATCTCGACCTTCGGCAGGCCGGCCACGAAGGCGGCGTACGGCGACCCCACCGTGCGCGGGTCGGCCAGCGGGATGTCGGTCGGCATGCCCGACATCCTGGCAGGCCGACCCGGCCTGAGCGTGCCCGCCTACCCCTTCTCGACCGCCGACTGGATGGCTGCCACCAGGCCGTCCGTGCTGGCGGCCTTGACCTGCTTGCCGTCGATCACCACCGTCGGGGTCCCGGTCACGCCGTCCTTGGAGGCCCGGTCGGTGACCTTCTTGACCCACCCCTGGTAGGTCCGGTCGTTGATGCCCGGCTGCACGGCGGACTTCGCGGCGCCGGCCTGGACCGCGTAGTCGACGAGCTGGCTGTCGCTGATCCCGGCACCGCCCTCCTTCGGCTGGTTCTCGAAGAGCAGGTCATGGAACGTCTTCGCCACCGTCGACCCCGAGGTGTCCAGGACGACGGCGAGCGCGTTCGCGCTGCGCAGGGAGTAGTCGGTCGTGGAGTTGCGGTCCAGGAAGTTCAGCACGTGATACTGGAACTGCACCTTGCCTGCGGTGATGTCCTTCTCGAACGTCGTCCGGCTCGCCGCCTCGAACTGGCCGCAGAAGGGGCAGATGAAATCCTCGTAGACCACCACCTTCACCGGCGCCGAGCTCGGGCCGGCGGGGACGCCGTAGGAGCCGACGACACCCGACGGTGCGCCGGCCGAGCCGCTCGTGGAGTCCTTCGACGAGCTGGCGATGTAGGCGATCACCCCGATCACGACCAGCACGACCAGCACGGCGGCCGAGACGGCCAGCGTGCGCCGCCGCCTCTCGGTGCGCTCCTGCGCCTTGCGGATCGCCGCGGCGCGCTCGGAGGCGGCGCTGGACTCGGCTCGCCGGGTGGCGGTGGACCTCTTCTTGGCCATCAGGTGATGTCTCTCGTCTCGTGGGGTCGGGCGATGTCAGGATGCGGCGGGGTGCGGCGGCTGTGGGAGCAGCACGTTGTCGAGCGCGACCCGCGTGCGCGGGCGGAGGACCAGCCAGCCGCTCAGGAGCACCAGCCCGACGTCGCGGGCGATCTCGCGGGCGTACGCCGGGCGGGGGTCGCCAGCGAACCCGCCACCGCCGCCGAAGCAGCCGCACTCGATGGACAGCCCCCGTGCCCACACCGACGCGATGCCGATGACGAAGGCGGTGAGCATCAGCCCCGACACCACTGCGAAGAGGCGGGTGAGGACACCCAGCAGCAGGCAGGCCCCCACCAGCAGCTCGACGACCGGGAGGGCGTGTCCGACGACGGGCACCACCGACTCCGGCAGCAGCTGGTAGGCGCGCACCGAGCGGACGTTGCCGGCGGGGTCGGGGAGCTTGATCAACCCGGCCACCACCCAGACCCCGCCCACGACGAGGCGGGCGAGCACCCCGATGAGGTCGGTCGTCCAACGCATGTGTCCCACTGTAGGAAGAATCTCTGAGAGCACACTGAGTAGGGTTCACCTCGTGAACGACCGACTGGTGTGGATCGACTGTGAGATGACCGGGCTCGACCTCGGCGCGGACGCGCTCATCGAGGTGGCGGCGCTGGTCACCGACTTCGAGCTGAACGTGCTCGGCGACGGCATCGACGTGATCGTCAAGCCGCCCCCCGAGGCCCTGGACCAGATGGACGACTTCGTCCGCACCATGCACACGTCCTCCGGCCTTCTCGAGGAGCTCGACGGCGGCCTCTCACTGGAGGAGGCCGAGCAGCAGGTGCTGGCCTACATCACCTCCGAGTGCCCCCCCGGCAGCCGTCCCCCGCTCGCCGGCAACACGGTCGCCACCGACCGGTCGTTCCTGGCTCGCGACATGGCCGCACTGGAGTCGTTCCTGCACTACCGGATCGTCGACGTCTCCTCGATCAAGGAGCTGGCCCGCCGGTGGTACCCGCGCGCCTACTTCGGCGCCCCGGCCAAGACCGGCAACCACCGGGCTCTCGCGGACATCCAGGAGAGCATCGAGGAGCTCCGGTACTACCGGGCCGCGGTGTTCGTCGCGCCGCCGGGACCGGACTCGGAGCGGGCCAGGGCGATCGCGGCCGAGCACGGCGGCGCGCTGACCGGTGCCCGCGCGGCCCCGCCCCCGGACCCCCCGGACCCGGGTCGGCCCGACGCCTGAGAACAGGTATGCTGATCGCTGCTTCGGCTTCTCCTGGCGGTCCTTCGGAGGAGCCGACGTGGCTGTCAGACAGCCACCCATGGTGGGCGTAGCTCAGCTGGTAGAGCGCCGCGTTGTGGTCGCGGATGTCGCGGGTTCAAGTCCCGTCGTTCACCCCA
>JBDTXF010000551.1:0-2428 GCA_040006355.1 Nocardioidaceae bacterium
GGCGGCGAACCTCGCGGTCAACCAGAGCCTGGTCCGGTCCATCAACACCTCGGTGGTCGCCCTGCTGCCCGTCGGTGCGCTGCTCTATGTCGGGGTCGCGTCCCTCGGGTCGGGAGCGCTCAAGGACCTCGCGCTCGCGCTGTTCGTCGGGATGGCGGCCGGGGCCTACTCCTCGATCTTCATCGCCACCCCCCTCGTCGTCCAGCTCAAGGAGCTGGAGCCCGGCGTCCGGGCCGGCGACGCGCGGGCGATGCGGCACCGCAGCCGCAAGGAGGTCGACCGCTACGCCGCGGTGCCGAACTTCAGCGAGGACATGCCTCTCCAGGACGAGCCCGACGCCCGCGACGACGCCCGCGACGAGGACCGGTCGGACGACGCTCCGGTCCCGGCCACCCCGGTCCGGCAGCCCCGGTCGACCGCAGGGGAGCGTCCGGCCTCCCGACCGGTCTCCCCGTCCGCCTCGGCCAAGCGCGCCCAGCCGTCCCGCAAGCCGCGCTCGCAGCGCGGCAAGGGCTGAACGGCGTGGCCGACCTCGAGGAGCTCATCACGCGACTGGTCCGCGACGTCCCGGACTATCCCACGCCGGGAGTGGTCTTCAAGGACATCACCCCGCTGCTGGCCGACCATGACGGCTTCGCGACCGTCGTACGAGCCCTGGCGGATGCCGGCCGCGACGAGCAGGGCAACGTCGTCGTCGACAAGGTCGCCGGCATGGAGGCCCGCGGGTTCATCCTCGCGGCGCCGGTGGCGCTCGCTCTCGGGGTCGGGTTCGTCCCGGTCCGCAAGGCGGGGAAGCTGCCGGGGGAGACCTACACCGTCTCCTACGCCCTGGAGTACGGCGAGGCGACACTGGAGGTGCACTCGGACGGCATCGACTCGGGGGAGCGCGTGCTCCTCGTCGACGACGTCCTGGCCACCGGCGGCACCGCCGACGCCACCCGGCAGCTGGTCGAGCGGTGCGGCGGCATCCCGCACGCGCTCTCGGTGCTGCTCGAGCTGTCGTTCCTGCACGGCCGCGACGCCGTCGGCGACCTCGGGCTGGTCGCCCTGCAGACGGTCTGAACCGGCTCGCGGCGCCCCGTAGACTCTCAGTAGTCGGACCCGGAGGAGTGCCTGTGGCTGAGGAGCGCGTGGTGAGCCCGCCGGAGAGCACGCCCGCCGACGCCGGGGAGCAGGCGCCGTCGCGAGGGGTCGCCCCGGCACCGCCGGCACTGCGGGCCCCGTCCAGCGCCGGCCCCGCCGGCCGTCGCATGCGGGCGCGGCTGGCCCGGATGGCCACCAAGAGCCAGTCCGAGAACCCGGTGCTCGAGCCGTTGTTCCGGGCGGTGCGGGCCAACCACCCCAAGGCCGACCTCGAGCTCATCGAGCGTGCCTACCTGATCGCCGAGCGGGCCCACGGCACGCAGATGCGCAAGAGCGGCGACCCCTACATCACCCATCCGCTGGCCGTCACCACCATCCTCGCCGACATCGGCATGACCGAGCCGACGCTCGTCGCGGCTCTGCTGCACGACACGGTCGAGGACACGCCGTACACCCTCGACGAGCTGCGCCGCGACTTCGGCGACGAGGTCGCCATCCTCGTCGACGGGGTCACCAAGCTCGACAAGGTGCGCTACGGCGACAGCGCGCAGGCCGAGACGATCCGCAAGATGATCGTGGCGATGAGCCGCGACATCCGGGTGCTCGTGATCAAGCTCGCCGACCGGCTGCACAACATGCGCACCCTGCGCTACCTCAAGCAGGAGACCCAGGAGCGCAAGGCCCGCGAGACCCTCGACATCTACGCCCCGCTCGCGCACCGGCTGGGCATGAACACCCTCAAGTGGGAGCTCGAGGACCTCGCCTTCGCCACGCTGCACCCCAAGATGTACGACGAGATCGTCCGGCTGGTCGCCGAGCGGGCGCCGTCGCGCGACCAGTTCCTGGCCCAGGTGATCGACCAGGTCGAGACCGACCTGCGCGATGCCAAGATCAAGGCGCGCGTCACCGGTCGCCCCAAGCACTACTACTCGATCTACCAGAAGATGATCGTCCGCGGCCGTGAGTTCTCCGACATCTACGACCTGGTCGGGATCCGGATCCTGGTCGAGGACGACCGGGACTGCTACGCGGCGCTCGGGGTGCTGCACAGCCGGTGGAACCCCGTCCCGGGGCGGTTCAAGGACTTCGTGGCGATGCCGAAGTTCAACATGTACCAGTCACTGCACACCACCGTGATCGGCCTGCAGGGCAAGCCGGTGGAGCTGCAGATCCGCACCTTCTCCATGCACCGCCGTGCGGAGTACGGCGTCGCGGCCCACTGGAAGTACAAGCAGGACGTCCGGCTCGGCGTCGAGGGCAGGGCCACCGACCCGCTCGGCCCGGACGGCAGCGGCGACATGGCCTGGGTGCGCCAGCTGCTCGACTGGCAGCAGGAGACCGAGGA
>JBDTXF010000552.1:0-2425 GCA_040006355.1 Nocardioidaceae bacterium
GGCGAGCAGCGAGTCGAGCCGGTCCATCAGGCCGCCGTGGCCCGGGATGATCTGGGACATGTCCTTGATGCCGAGGTCGCGCTTGATCACCGACTCGCACAGGTCACCGAGGGTCGCCATCACCACCGCGATCAGGCCGAGCAGCACCCCGACCCACCAGTCCCCGTCGAGCAGGTAGTCCACGGTCAGCCAGCCGACCACTACGCACGAGAGCGCGGACCCGGCGAACCCCTCCCAGGACTTCTTGGGCGAGATCACCGGGGCCATCTGGTGCTTTCCGGCCAGCACCCCCACGGCGTAGCCGCCGATGTCGGAGGCGATGGTGACCAGGATGAACGTGACGATCGCCAGCGCTCCCCGGTCCTCGCGCAGCAGCAGCGCCACGAAGCCGCCCAGGAAGGGCACGTAGACGATCGTGAAGACCGCGGCGGTCGAGTCCATGACGTAGCCGGCGACCCCGCCGCGCAGCCGCCACAGCATGGCCGCCAGCGCGGTGACCGCGGTCGCGGTGACCAGCGCGGGGGCTCCGAAGAGGAACGCCGACAGGACCATCACCACTCCGCCGGCCATCACGGGCTCCCGGGTGATCCGGATCTCGCCGGTGGCGAACGCGTGCCCGAGCTCCCAGACGGCCACCAGCACCGCGGCTACCACGATGAGCATGAACGCCGGCTTCCAGAACACCAGCGAGGCGATGATCGCCGCACCCAGCACCAGTCCGGACCCGATGGCCGCGGGGAGGTTGCGGCCGGCCCGGCTGGTCCGCGGCGGTGCGGGCGTGGCCGGCGCCGGTGGGGTCTCGGGGGCGCTCATCAGCGAGGGACTGGGGGTCCTCAGACCTCCAGCAGCTCGGCTTCCTTGTGCCTGAGCATCTCGTCGATCGCATCGGTGTGCTTCTTCGTCGAGCCGTCCAGCCGCTTCTCGGCGCCGGTGACGTCGTCCTTGCCGACCTCGCCGTCCTTCTCCAGCTTGTCCATCGCCTGCTTCGCGGTGCGCCGGATGTTGCGGATCGCGATCTTGCCGTCCTCGGCCTTGCCCTTGGCCATCTTGATGTAGTCCTTGCGCCGCTCCTCGGTGAGCTCCGGCAGGGTCACCCGGATCGTCTTGCCGTCGTCGGTCGGGTTCACCCCCAGGTCCGAGTCGCGGATGGCCTTCTCGATCGCGGACATCGCGCCCGCGTCGTACGGGCTGATGATGATCACTCGCGCCTCGGGCGCCGTGAAGGACGCCAGCTGCTGCAGCGGCGTCGGCGAGCCGTAGTAGTCGGCGGTCAGCTTGTGGAACATCGACGGGTTGGCCCGGCCGGTGCGGATCGCCGCGAAGTCCTCGCGGGTCACCTCCACGGCCTTGCTCATCTTGCTGTCGGCCTCGCTCAGCGTCTGGTTGATCACGGCTGCTCCTCGTTCTCGGGTGCTGGTTCCTCGACGGCGTACGGCGGACTGGCAGCTGCTGACCTAGGCGTCGCGGGCCACCGTCGTGCCGATCTTCTCACCCGCGATGACCCGGGCGATGTTGCCCTCGACGGAGAGGTTGAAGACGATCATGTCCATGTCGTTGTCGCGGGCCAGGCTCACCGAGGTGGCGTCGGCGACCTTCAGGCCGCGGGTGAGGAACTCGTCGTAGGTGAGGTGGTCGAACTTCACCGCGCCCGGGTTCTGGTGGGGGTCGGAGTCGTAGACCCCGTCGACGCCCTGCTTGCCCATCAAGATCACCTCGGCACCGATCTCGAGCGCGCGCTGGGCGGCGACCGTGTCGGTGGAGAAGTAGGGCATCCCGGCTCCCGCGCCGAAGATCACCACGCGGCCCTTGTCGAGGTGCCGCATCGCCCGGCGCGGGATGTAGGGCTCGGCGACCTGGCCCATCGCGATCGCCGTCTGCACCCGGGTCTCGACACCCTGCTTCTCCAGGAAGTCCTGGAGCGCGAGGCAGTTCATCACGGTGCCGAGCATGCCCATGTAGTCCGCCCGGGCACGGTCCATCCCGCTCTTGTGCAGCTCGGCACCCCGGAAGAAGTTGCCGCCACCGACCACCACGGCCACCTGCACGCCGCTGCGCACGACGTCGGCGATCTCACGGGCGATGCCGTCGACCACGACCGGGTCGACGCCGACCCGGCCACCCCCGAAGACCTCGCCGGAGAGCTTGAGCAGGACGCGGTGGTAGGCCGGCACAGGAGTCCTTTCGGGTCGGCCGAGGCGGGCGCTCGGTTGGTGGGAACCCTAGTTGATCCGGGTCCGCGGTCGTAGGCCGCTGCTACTGGCCGATCTCGAACCGCGCGAACCGCTTCACCTGCGCGCCGGCCTCGTCGAGGACGTTCTTGACGCTCTTCTTGGAGTCCTGGACGGAGTCCTGGTCGAGCAGCACGACACTCTTGAAGAAGCCGTTGAGCCGGCCCTCGGTGATCTTGGCGATCGCCTGCTCGGGC
>JBDTXF010000553.1:0-2419 GCA_040006355.1 Nocardioidaceae bacterium
CCCGGACGACCAGCGCGACCCCGACCACGCCCAGGACCAGCCCCACACGCTGCCCGGTCGAGGTTCGCTCCGCCAGCAACGGACCGGCGACCACCGCCACCACCAGCGGCTGCAGGGCGGCCACCAGTGCAGCGGTGCCGGGTGGCACCCGAGACCGACCCCGGTCACCACGCCGCCGAGGTAGAGGCACTGGCAGAGCAGGCCGACCAGCACCAGACGCGGCCAGGTGCGGCGGTCCGGGCGGATCCCCCGCACCACCGCCCAGGTCGTCACGACGACCGCCGCCGCGACGTAGCGCCAGGCCAGCAGCGTGTCCGCGGGGGCGACCCGGGTGCCCAGCCCGGCGCCGATGAACCCCGAGCTCCACATCACCACCAGCGAGCCGGCGGCGATCAGGTCGACGCGATGGGCGGACGTCGCGGCGGGCCGCTCGGTGCGGTCGGTGGTGACGGACATGGAGACAGATAACCATACCGGTCGGTATACTCACAGCCACCCGCTCAGGAGGCGAGATGACCAGCACTCTGCCAGAGGCCACCACCGTCGACGACGTGCTCACGCCCGTCGGCGAACGGCTGGCGGTGACCGCGAGCCGGCTGTTCTACGCCCGCGGGATCCGCGCCGTCGGCGTGGAGCTGATCGCCGAGGAGGCCGGCACCACCAAGAAGACGATCTACGACCGGTTCGGCTCCAAGGACGCCCTCGTCGTGGTCTACCTGCGACGACGGGCCGCGGACTGGCAGGCGGTCGTGGTCGCGCACCTCGACGAGCACCCTGCGGGCACCGGCGCCGAGCGGGTGCTGGCGGTCTTCGACGCGCTGGAGACCTGGCTCGCGCGGCAGTGGCGCGGGTGCGCGTTCGTGAACGCCTACGCCGAGGTCGCCGGCACCGACCACCCGGCGATGCCGGTGGTCCGCGCCGAGAAGCTCTGGATGCGCGAGCTGTTCACCGCGGTGCTGGTCCAGGAGGGCTTCGACGACGCGGACCGGCTCGGGTCCCAGCTGCACCTGCTCTACGAGGGAGCGATCGTCACCCTCACCGCCGGGTCCCAGGGCGATGCCCTGGCGCACGCCCGCGCGGCCGCCGCTCGGCTGCTCGCGGGCTGAGTCAGCCGGCGAGGTCGCGCGAGCGCTGCTCGATCTCGTGACGGCGCATCAGGCGCACCCCGCTGACGTGCACGACGTGCGGGAGCCGGTCCTCGTCGAGCATCCGCCGGACCCGGCCGGGAGCGAGGTGCAGGATCCGGGCGGCCTGGCTGACCGTGACCCAGTAGGACTGCCGGTCCCGCAGGTGCCGCCACCACTCGTAGTGCGTGAGCGCCAGGGTCTCGACCTCGCCGGGCGTCACCCGCCGCCCGCGCAGCAGGGAGGCAGCGACGTCCTCGCTGCAGCCGAGCACGCGAATCGCGTCGAACTCGGTGTTGACCGTGTTGCTCATGTACAGACCCCGTGATGGCACTGCGCCGACCCGTGCGAGCCGACCGGCCCAGGATACGGCGCAGCGCCAGCGGGGGTAAAGACCTCTGCATTCCCGGCGTGGCGGGCTAGGCCGCTGAGCGACCGGCCCGCCGCGACGGCTCCAGGGCACCGGCCACGACGTCGAGGACGTCACCCACCAGGTGCACCCGCACGTCGGCCAGCACGTCAGCCGGTACGTCGTCCAGGTCGGCCTCGTTGCGCTGCGGCAGGAACACCTCGGTCAGTCCGGCCCGCTGCGCGGCGAGCAGCTTCTGCTTCGCGCCGCCGATCGGGAGCACCCGGCCGTTGAGGGTGACCTCACCGGTCATCCCCACCTCGGACCGCACAGCACGGCCGGTGGCGAGGGAGACCAGGGCGGTCACCATGGTGACCCCGGCACTCGGACCGTCCTTGGGCACGGCCCCTGCGGGCACGTGCACGTGGATGCTGCGGTCCAGGACCGCCGGGTCGACGCCGAGCTGGTCGGCGTGCGAGCGGACGAAGGACAGCGCGATCTGCGCGGACTCCTTCATCACCTCGCCGAGCTGGCCGGTCAGGGTCAGCGTCGGCTTCCCGTCGCTGGCGCTGGCCTCGATGAACAGCACGTCGCCGCCGAGACCCGTCACAGCGAGGCCGGTCGCGACGCCGGGGACCGACGTACGCTCGTGCGACTCGGGGGTGAACCGGGCCCGACCGAGGAACTCCTTGAGCCCGGCCTCGTCGATGGTGATCGGGGTGTCGTCGACCGAGAGCCTGGTGGCCGCCTTGCGGAGCGCCTTGGCGATCAGCCGCTCCAGCTGCCGGACCCCGGCCTCGCGGGTGTAGTCGGCGGCGATCCTTCGGAGCACGCCGTCGGTGACGGTGACCTCCTCGGTGGTCAGGGCGGCGCGCTCGAGCTGGCGGGGCAGCAGGAAGTCGCGCGCGATGGCGACCTTGTCGTCCTCGGTGTAGCCGTCGAGCGT
>JBDTXF010000554.1:0-2416 GCA_040006355.1 Nocardioidaceae bacterium
GGTCGACCGCGATCCAGGCGAGCCAGAAGTCGTTCCAGCCGCGGGCCATCGCATAGGTGGCCACCATCGAGCCGACGAAGATCCACGCGTCGCACCAGTAGAACCAGCGCGGCGCCGGGTAGCCGGCACCGATCACGCTGAACACCCACTGCAGGACGAGGACCCCGGCCGCAGCGACGACCAGGTAGCCGACCCGCTCCCGCGCGCCCGCCCAGCGCGGGATCACGGCGGGCTGGTCGGCGGCGCCGCCGCGGGCCCGCTTCGCCTCGTTCCAGCGATGCCACCCGTAGACGCTGGTGATGATGAAGAACACCTGACGTCCGGCCTGGCCGAACAGCGGGGCGTGCGCAGCCGCGGTGGTGGTCGCCGCGATGAAGACGCTGAACAGGAGCACGTTGCCGACGATGCCGACCGGCCAGGCCCAGACCCGGCGACGCAGGCCGCCGAGGGCGGAGGCGAAGCCGAAGGCGTTGCCGAGGATCTCCCGCCAGGTGATCGGGTGACCCCCGATGCTCAGGTGGGCGTCGTAGAGCGTGTTCGCGAGGCTCACGGCTGCACCGTCCTCTCATGGGTGTGCGGGGCGAGCAGGCTCTCGACGTACTTGGCGATCAGGTCGACCTCGAGGTTGACCGCGTCGCCGGGCTGCTTGAATCCCAAGGTGGTGCGGGCGAGGGTCTCCGGGATCAGCGAGACGGTGAAGCGGTCGTCCCCGACCGAGACCACGGTCAGCGAGATGCCGTCGACGGTGACCGAGCCCTTCTCGACGAGGTAGCGCGCCATCCCGTCGGGCAGCGACACCTCGACGAGCTCCCAGTGCTCCGAGGGGGTGCGGGTCAGCACCTTCGCGACGCCGTCCACGTGGCCCTGCACGATGTGCCCGCCGAGGCGGGTGCCCGCGGTGACGGCCCGCTCGAGGTTCACCCGCCCACCGGGCTCGAGCGCCGCCAGCGAGGTCTTGTCGAGCGTCTCGCGCATCACGTCGGCTGTGAAGGTCTCCTCGGCCCGCTCGGCCACGGTCAGGCAGCAGCCGTTCACGGAGATGGAGTCGCCGAGCCCGGCGTCGGCCGTGACGAGCGGCCCCCGGACGGTGAGCCGGACCGCGTCGCCCTGGTCGAGGACCGTCTCGACGACGCCGAGCTCCTCGATGATGCCGGTGAACACGATCAGTCCTTCTTCCGCTGGGAGGGGTGCGCCGTCAGCCGGACGCTGGTGTCCGGTCCGCTGCCGAGGACGCTGACGTCGGTGACGTCGAGGTGCAGGGCGTCGGCCATGGTGGTGATGCCGAGGTCTCCGAGGCTGGGGAGCCCGGCGCCGAGCAGCATCGGCGCGACGTAGGCGACCACCTCGTCGACGAGGCCCGCCGCGAGGAACGCCGCCGCCAGGGTGGGTCCGCCCTCGAGCATCAGGTGCTGCCGGTCGCGGGCGAACAGCTCCGCGAGCGCCTCGCCGGGGTCCCGGGTGCGCAGCACGACGGTCTCGGCGGAGTCGTCGAGCACCCGACGCCCGGCTGGTACGGCGCGCAGCCCCATCACCGCACGCAGCAGCTGACGCTCCCGTGGCAGGTCGACGCCGTCCTCGTCGCGGCGGGTGAGCCGCGGGTCGTCGACCAGCACGGTGCCGGTGCCGACCAGGATCGCGTCGCACTCCGCGCGCAGCCGCTGGGTGTCCCGGCGGGCCGGAGGCGAGCTGACCCAGCGGGAGGTGCCGTCGACGGCGGCGCTGCGACCGTCCAAGGTGGTCGCGAGCTTCCAGGTGACGTACGGCCGGGCGTGCTCCACCGCGAAGGTCCAGGCCCGGTTGAGGGCGCGCGCCTCGTCCGCCAGCAGGCCGCCCTCGACGTCGACGCCCGCCTGGCGGAGCGTCTCGGCGCCGCCCTGCGCCACCGGGTTCGTGTCCGCCTGGGCGAAGACCACCCTGGTCACCCCGGCCGCGACCAGGGCCCGGGCGCACGGGCCGGTGCGGCCGGTGTGGTTGCACGGCTCGAGGGTGACGACGGCGGTGGTGCCACGGGCCCGGTCCCCCGCCTGCTGCAGCGCGTCGACCTCCGCGTGCGGCGAGCCGGCTCCGCGGTGGAGGCCGGTGGCGACCGTCGTACCGTCGGCGGCGAGGAGCACGCAGCCGACCCGCGGGTTCGGCCCCAACGGCACCCCGGGCGTCCGCGCCAGGTCGAGCGCGCGACTCATCGCCGCACGCTCGCTGTCGCGGGGGGTCATCGTGGGTGCCTCTCGTCCGTGCTCACGGACCCCGGGCGTCGAGGAAGACAGGCGCACCGACGCGTCGGGTCACCTGCGTGCACTTCCCATCCGGACTGTGACCGTCGGTCCAGGGGTTCCACCTGGTCAACCGGCTGCTGGCTGCAGCCGGGTCGCGGACTTTCACCGCCGGCTCGGAATTGCACCGACCCCAGAGCACGCGA
>JBDTXF010000555.1:0-2415 GCA_040006355.1 Nocardioidaceae bacterium
CGCGAGGCGACCTGGGACTCCGACGACACCGCCTCGCTGGAGGCGCAGGTGATGCGCAACGGCATGCTGGTCGGCTACGTCCCGGAGATCGAGGGCTCGGGCGACTACACCGAGGAGCAGATCATCGAGGCGATCCTGCGCACCGACTACGACCAGCCGATCGCGTCCCGCCGGGCGACCACCCCGCCGCCCGCACCGGCCCTGCCCCCGAAGGGCGGGCTGTTCCGGCGGTTCATGGACGGCTTCCGCTACCGCTGAGCGCGGCCGCCCTCACCATCGGTAGGGCGCCAGCCACGCTGCCAGCGGGATCATCAGCAGGAAGGCCCAGCCACCTGTCAGGCGTCGGGTGGGCCGCTTCGGCACCGGCAGCAGCGGCGTCGGGCCGGACGCCAGCAGGAAGACGATGGAGCCCACCGGCGGCATCAGCAGCCAGAACCAGGCCCACCGGGTGGCTCGCCACGGCGGCGGGCCGACCAGCAGGACGACGAACGACACCACGAACAGGGCACCCCCGACCAGGCCCAGCCAGGACGGGACCCGCCAGCCGAGCAGCGACGAGTCCGACCCGTAGCCAGGGTCCCGGACCACCCGCAGGTCCGCTCGCAGCTCGCTCAGGCGGGCGGCGGGATCACCGTGCACGACGGCGCTGACGTCGTCGTCCGCCCGGCTCCACCCGGACTCTCCGCGCCCGCGCACCTGCTCGACCCGGGCGACGTAGCGCCACAGCCCCTTGCGCCAGTGCACCTGCGCGACGCCGTAGCCCCTCGAGTGCTCCGGCAGGGCGCCGGAGACCCGGACGCTGGCGACCTCCCCGGAGGTGACCTGGGTCTTCAGGTGCGACCACGACGTCGACCGCTCGCCGAGCACGGGCACCACGACCGCGACCAGCAGCCACCCGAGGACCAGCAGGTGACGGGCGCGGTCCCACCTGGCGTCGCCGCGCGATCGCGTGCGGCTCGGGCCGAAGGCCCCGGGCAGGAACTCTCGTTCCCCCGTGATCGTGCTCACGCGCACACCGTAGTCCCGGCGGGCCGGGTTGTCAGAGGGCGACGTCCTTCGGCAGTGGGAGACGACGTACGCCGCCCAGCCTGCGCTGGAAGCGGACGTGCTCGGGGTAGGCGCCGAGCGCGCGCCACAGCGCCTCGTGCGCCGCCCAGGGCAGCGGCTCACCGGCGTTCTGCCAGGTCGTGCCGAACCCGACCCAGACTGGCGTCCAGTCGGCCGCGAGGTCCCACGCGCCGTGGTGGGACATGATCAGCCGACGCCTGACCTGGAAGGCCATCCGTGGCCCGTCCGGGCAGATCGGCGCGGTCCGCACCGGCCACACGTTCAGGTCCAGCGCCATCAGCGCCAGCTCGACGTCGCCGAGGACACGCGGGTCGACCAGAACAGTCGCAACGTTCTCATGGGGGGCGCGCCTCACCCGCCCACGCTAACCCGGAGGGTCACGAGGGGATCCGTAGGCTGGGAGGATGCCCTTCACGCTGGCCCACCCGGCGGTCGTCCTGCCGCTCACCCGGGTCGGTCTGCCGCTGGTTGCCCTGGTCGCGGGCTCGATGTCCCCCGACGTCCCGCTGTTCGTGCCGTGGCCGGTCGGCTACGAGCTCACGCACAGCCTCCTCGGCGTCGTCACCGCCGACCTCGCCGTCAGCGTCGCCTGCGTCGCGCTGTGGGTCCTGGTCCTGCGGGACGCGCTCGTCGACCTGTCTCCGGCGCCCGTGCGGCACCGGCTGCCAACGCGGTCGGACCCCCTCCGGCAACAGTGGCTGGTCGTGCCCGCGGCGGTGGTCGGCGCGCTGTCCCACGTGGTCTGGGACGACTTCACCCACCGGGGTCGGTGGGCCGTCGAGCGCATCGCGTGGCTGCACACCCAGCACGGCCCGATCGCGGGCTACCAGTGGGCGCAGTACGTCTCCGGAGTCCTCGGCGTCCTGGTCGTGGTGATCTGGGCCGGCCGGTCGCTCAGCGCCTCCACGACGCGCCGGACGGACCCCCCGCTCGTCTCGTGGATGGGCCCTCGCGTCCTGGTCGCGGTGCTGCTGGGCACGCTGACGGCCGCCCTGGTGACCGCCGGGCTGCACCTTCGGGACGGGCTGCACGCGATGGCCTACCACGCCGCGGTGGTGGCGGTGCCTGCTCTGGTCCTCGGGCTCACCGCCGGCGGTGTCACCTGGCAGACGGCGGCCGGACGTGCTCGTCGGCGACGAGCAGCCCGATGAGGGCCACCCGCAGGACGTCGTGCCGTCCATCGAGCCGGGTGGACGGCTAGGCCGGACCCGACTCCGAGAGTGCCTCGGTGAGCAGCGCCACCAGCGCCTCGAGCTGCACGTCGGCGGAGGAGGACACATCCTCGTCGGAGCCGTCGAGCGCCCGGGCCGCGAGCCCCGCCTTGCTGTCGATCAGCTCGGCGATCTT
>JBDTXF010000556.1:0-2405 GCA_040006355.1 Nocardioidaceae bacterium
AGAAGTTCGAGTACCTGGTCGGCACCATGATCGAGCTGCCGCGCGCCTGCCTGCGCGCCGGCGAGATCGCCGAGACCGCCGAGTTCTTCTCCTTCGGCACCAACGACCTGACCCAGATGACCTGGGGCTTCTCCCGCGACGACGTCGAGGCGTCGTTCTTCGGCACCTACCTCGACAAGGGCATCTTCGGGGTCTCCCCGTTCGAGTCCCTCGACGTCGAGGGCGTCGGCAGGCTGGTCCGCTACGCGGCGTACAAGGGCCGGGAGGCGCGCCCGGACCTGCACCTGGGGATCTGTGGCGAGCACGGCGGCGACCCGGACTCGATCCACTTCTTCGACGAGGTCGGGCTCGACTATGTGTCCTGCTCGCCGTTCCGGATCCCGGTGGCCCGGCTGGAGGCCGGACGGTCGGCTGCCGAGCGCGGCGGGGAGAACGACACGGCCTGAGCGCTGTCACCCGCCCTGGCCTAGTCTGGGGACGGTCAGGGCCGACCGGTCCTGCGTCCGGGGAAGGGACCCAGATGAACCGCAAGCAGCTCGACACCCTGCTCCCGATGCTCTATGGCCTCGCGGTCGTGATCTGCGCCCTGTGGATCAACAAGGCCCTGGTGCCCGTCGCCGTGATCGGCGCGATCCTGCTAGGCATCTACTACGCGGTGTTCCGCAGCCGGATGGTCGCCGGGGAGGACGGCGGCCGCCGCCGCAACCGGATCCGCAACCGCTGAGGGAACCGGCTCGCGTCCTGTGCGACGGTCGGGGAGACTGACGGCGTGGGACACGTGGACGTCGCCGGTGTGCGCTTCGAGCTGCCGGACGGACGGGTGCTGCTCGACGACGTGTCGTTCCGGGTCGGCGAAGGGGCCAAGGTCGCGCTCGTCGGTGCCAACGGCGCCGGCAAGACGACGCTGCTGCGCATCGTCACCGGTGACCTGGTGCCGCACGCGGGCGCGATCACCCGCAGTGGTGGCCTCGGTGTGATGCGCCAGCTGGTCACCCAGGGCAACGAGGGCTGGACGGTCCGGGACCTGCTGCTCTCGGTCTCCCCGCCGCGGGTGCGGGCGGCTGCGGAGCACGTCGACGCGTGCGAGCTGGCGCTGATGGACGTCGACGACGAGCCGACCCAGATGCGCTACGCCTCCGCGCTGGCCGAGTGGTCGGACGCCGGTGGCTACGACATCGAGGTGGTCTGGGACGTCTGCACCACCGCCGGGCTCGGCGTGCCGTTCGAGCGCGCGAAGCACCGCGACCTGAGCACCCTGTCCGGTGGTGAGCAGAAGCGGCTGGTGCTGGAGTTCCTGCTGCGCGGGCCGGACGAGGTGCTCCTGCTCGACGAGCCGGACAACTTCCTCGACGTGCCGGGCAAGATCTGGCTCGAGCAGCGGATCAACGACTCCTCCAAGACCATCCTCTTCGTCAGCCACGACCGCGAGCTGCTGGACCGGACCGCGACCAGGGTGGTGACCGTCGAGCTCGGCAGCGGGGGACAGGGCGGCGGCAACACCGTGTGGACCCACCCCGGCGGCTTCTCGTCCTACCACGAGGCCCGGCGCGACCGGTTCCTGCGGTTCGAGGAGATGCGTCGTCGCTGGGACGAGGAGCACACCAAGCTCAAGGCGCTCGTGCTGCGCTACAAGATCAAGGCGGAGTACAACGACGGCATGGCCTCGCAGTACCGCGCGGCGCAGACCCGGCTCCGGAAGTTCGTCGACGCGGGGCCTCCTGCGGCGATCCCCCGCGAGCAGCAGGTGAGCATGCGGCTGACCGGAGGACGCACCGGCAAGCGGGCGGTGGTCTGCGAGCAGCTCGAGCTGACCGGTCTGATGAAGCCGTTCGACCTCGAGGTCTGGTACGGCGAGCGCGTGGCCGTGCTCGGCTCCAACGGCTCGGGCAAGTCGCACTTCCTGCGGCTGCTCGCCGCGGGTGGCTCCGATCCCGACGTGGAGCACCGCCCGGTCAGCGAGGTGCCGGTCCAGCCCGTCGAGCACACCGGCCGTGCCCGGCTCGGGGCACGGGTGCGGCCGGGCTGGTTCGTGCAGACCCACGAGCACCCCGAGCTGCTGGGACGGACCCTGCTCGACGTGCTCCACCGGGGCGACGGCAGCCCCCACGGTCGCGCCGGGATGCCGCGGGAGCCGGCGGCGCGGGCACTGGACCGCTACGAGCTCGCGCACGCCGCGGAGCAGCGGTTCGAGTCGCTGTCCGGCGGACAGCAGGCACGCTTCCAGATCCTGCTCCTCGAGCTGTCCGGGGCGACCCTGCTGCTGCTCGACGAGCCCACCGACAACCTCGACGTCGAGTCGGCTGAGGCGCTGGAGGAGGGTCTGGACGCGTTCGACGGAACGGTCCTGGCCGTCACCCACGACCGCTGGTTCGCCCGCGGCTTCGACCGGTTCCTGGTCTACGGCG
>JBDTXF010000557.1:0-2397 GCA_040006355.1 Nocardioidaceae bacterium
CGAAGCCGACCACGACCGGGCTCGAGACGTTGCCGGGTGACCCGCTGTCGCCGTACGAGCAGCTGGCCTTGATCGAACGGCATGGTCCGATCCTCGACGAGGATCGAGAACCCCTGGGAGGTGGATCCCGTGACAGTGACGGCCACGTCTGTGTCAGTGACGACGGACTGCCCCGCGGACAGCGCCGTCGGCGTCCACAGGTAGAGCGGGATGTGGTTGTTCTGCGGGTGACCGAGCGGGTCGGTGGTCTGGACCCGGTACACGATGACGCCTTCGCTCGGAATCCCGGGCTCCACGCTGCTGGGCGACTCGAACTGATCGACCCTGAGCCGGGCCTCCACCATCAGGTAAGACACCTCGGCTCCGATACGGACGGCCGCGGCCTTTCCGGAGGGTGGGGGCTGGTCGAGACCGATCGGGTGCAGGTCATACAGGCCGATGCGGCCCGTGTGGCTCGCGATTGCGGATGGATCGAGCCATTGGATCGCCGTCTTCGTGTAGGCCGTCGGGTGCATGCCACCGTTGAACGCCATCTCGTCGAAGTTGCCGATGTCGCGGAGGCCTCCCTCACAGTCGGTGAAGCCAGGACGGCAGCGGATGTCGGTGAAGCCGGTCAGCACGTGCATCAGCTCCATCGCCCACGTGCCGAGCTTCTCCCGCATGACGAAGCGGGCGAGGAAGCCCCCCTCTTCACCGGTTCCCGCGCCGGGTCCACCCAGCATCACGATCGCGGCGGCGTCAAAGCCACTGTCTCGCAGACGCTGGGCCTGCTGCTGCATGTCGGCGTCGTCGAGGCGCACGTCCTTTCGGTTGACCGTCAGCATGGGCATCACGGTGGCCTCGAGATCGGCATTGCCCGACGAAGCCGCGAGAACGTATGCCCGCAGCGAGCGATCTTGGCCACTTGCGGGGTCCGGATCGTTGAGTGCCCGCCGCAGGATGTCACCCGGCCAGTCGGCCGGGATCACGTCCGGCGGATCCGGGAGGGTGACCGTGCGAAACACGGGGATGAAGGCGATCCGCTTCGTACCGGTCCAGGCCATGCGACGCTCCTCTGAAGGCGTCGACACGACGGGTGCCGTGCGACGCGGCCGGTGTGAGTCCGTGCTCGTCCTGACCCACGCGGACACACCACGTGGCTTCGCTTCTCCGTCAGGAACGGCTTGCTCCCAAGGAGACGCACGTCCCGGTTCTGATACCCGAAGAGCGCCAGCGCACCAAGAGGCACATGACACAGCCCCTCGCGCTTTCGTACTCCGTCACGTCGACGGTGCCGACCCGCATCGAGCGCACCCCCGCTGGCACCGCGAGGCACCTACTCCGCCTCGGCGGCGAGATCGACCCATCCGCGCTCCACGACCTCATGTGGAATCGCCGCGGGCCTCGCATGCCTCTATATGTACTGCCGCACCACTCGCAATGGTCGGTACGTGACGAGGCAGTCGTTCGGTCACTCGCCTATCCCATTGCGGGACGCAGTAGGACGTGCGTCCTACCACCGCGATCCGGCTTCGTAGTCCTCTAGCTTGGGCGCCGGCCTTGCCCGTAGCTGAACTGCCCCATGAGGCCGTGTTGGCGTCCGACGGTGCGGTATGGAACTCGACAGACGTTTGGCCGGCACAGCGGGTACGCGGTCACTCGCGATGAGGGAGCCGTGGTCGGCTCTCGCCCGCTGACAGGTGCTCCGATCGTGCGAGAGTGCGAGTAGAAGCATGTACACCCAGGACCTGCCCGCGCACCCAACCGAGGAGAACGCCTTGATCTACATCACCGTGAGAAAGAAGCTCAAGCCCGGCACCGCGGACGCCTACCTCGAGGCAAGCCAGGCCTACACCGACGCGACGCGCGCCGAGCCCGGCAACATGTTCTACGAGCACTACCGCAGCGTCGACGACCCCGACAAGATCCTGACGATCGAAGCCTTCGACGACGCGGCGGCTGGCGATGCGCACGTCAACTCGGAGCACTTCCAGCAGGGGGTAGACGGCGACGCGAAGCAGTACATCGCCGAGCGTCCCGACATCCTGTACATCGACGTCCCGGACCGCCACGGCTGGGACAAGATGTCGGAATTCTGAGCCGAAACGGCGGCGCTCGTGCTTCGCTACGGGGCCGCTCCTCGCACGCTCCGTGCCGGGGCGTGGCCCCGAGCGACACGGCCTACAAGAACCGTGCGGGTCTGACCGTCGCACGCTGAAGAGGTTGCAACCTGCGTCACACCACCGCCAAAGCAGCGCCATCGAGCAACCCTCCGAACCGTCGAAAACCCCTCTCAGAGCACCTCGGAACTGGCCAAATTGGACCCACAAGGCTGAAATTCTTGCGGACTGTGTGCGGACTCAGGAGACTCACACCCCCTCTGAGCTGCGCAAACGCGTCGATTCACACGTTGAAGCG
>JBDTXF010000558.1:0-2382 GCA_040006355.1 Nocardioidaceae bacterium
TACGGCGCGGCGGACGCGCCGGCGAACGCCGGCCCCACGTCATAGGCCGGGAGGGGGATCTCGCACTCGGTGGCCTCCTGCCAGGACAGCACCGACCGGCCGTCGACGACCAGCTCGGCCACCGGGACGTGCTGCCCGTCCACGAGCTGCTCCACCGCGCGGTCCTGCAGCTGCAGGAAGCGCAGGTGCGCGGTCACCACCCCACCCGACGCGCCCGGCTGCGGCGCCAGCAGGCACTGCAGCGCCATGCGTGGGTCCTCGCCGAAGGAGCCCGCGGACGCGAGCGGGGGGCCGAGCACCCCGAACTGCCAGCGGGACCGGTTCTTCGAGGAGCTCGCGCGGTAGGGGTAGAGCAGGTAGCCCTCGTAGAGCACCGCGTCGGCGATCGACCGCACCTGCTCCAGGACGTCCGGACCGGGGCTCATGAGGCGGCACCGTCCCGCTCGCGCAGCAGGGTCTGCACGGTCTCCTCCCACGAGGTGAGGCCGTGCCGGGACTTGAAGTCGGCCAGCGCCCCCAGCACGTCGTGGTCGAGCCGGATCCACCCGGTGCCCGGGAAGTGGGTGGCCATCAGGTCCTGCCAGACCTGCACCGGCAGCTGGTAGGCGGCCTCGCAGTCCCAGGGCACCTGCTGGACCCCGAAGCCGTGCTCACCGCGGGTGAAGACGGTCCCGGAGAACAGCAGGACGAGCGGCACCGAGCCGGCGCCGACCGCGTGCAGGTAGCGGGACCCGGTGACCTCGAAGTCGTAGGTGCACGGCAGGGCGAGGTCGACCTCGGTCACGCCGGTGAACCCCTGGACCATCGTGCTGCACTGCATCCACAAGAAGGGCCTCAGGGTCTCGGCCCACCGGTCCCGCTCGCCGAACAGCGCCCGCAGGCCGGTCTCGTCGGACTCCTCGTAGTGCCGGCGCTGCGGCTCGATGCGGACCTGGCAGCGGAGCGCGATCGCATGGATCCGCTCTCCGGTGCTCTCCCGGATGCGCAGCCGCGCGGTGAGCTGCGGGGTGGCGGCGTAGGGCTCGGAGAAGACGTCCACGACCGAGAAGTCCCAGCCGCTCACCGGACGCCTCCCGGGTCGGTCCACGGCGGCGCCGGACGGCTGCGCTGCCCCACGTCGGCGAAGAACTCCTCGATGGCGGCGCGTGCCTGCTGGCCGCCGTCGAAGCCCCGCCACAGGGTCCGGAGCCGGCCGACCAGCTCGTAGCAGGCGTCGATGGGGACCAGGTGGGCGGCGAACCCGGTGCGCTCCCGGTCCGGGCCGCGCAGCAGCAGGGCCTCGACGTCCGGGCGCAGGTGCCGCAGCTGCGGGTTGCCCGCCACGATCCGGGCCCAGGCGCCGAGCGGCAGCTCGGACTCGGTGGCGCCGGCCGGGCCGGGGTAGAACGCGACGACCCGGTCCTGCACGGAGTTGGAGAACAGGAACGCCAGACCCACGGGGATCTGCAGGTCGTCCCACTCTCCGGCCCCGAAGGCGAAGTGCGGGAAGGACAGGTAGCGGTCGGGCACCGCGCGGTAGCGCAGCCCGGCCTGCTCGGCGGTGAACAGCAGGTAGCATCCCCGGCAGGTGCACATCAGCACGCGGCTCTCGAGGTTGACCACGTGCTGGTGCTCCTCGGAGATCTGCTCCGCGCACATCTCGCACCGCTCGCCGACCGCCGGCGCCGGGCGGGTGCTCGTGATCCGGCGCAGGGAGGCAAGAGGGAGCCGTCCCCCGGTGCTCATTGGCTGCTCATCGGCTGCTCATCGGCTGCTCATGTGGGGACCGGCACGGCGACCGCCACCGAGGTGACCCCACCCTCGCTCAGGAGGGGGACCGGCGTCAGGTGCAGGGTGTCGTCGTCGAGGCACGCCCCGGCCCGGCGTACGTCGTAGTGCGCGCGGCAGCGCGGGCAGCGCAGCACCGCCTCGCCCACCGCCGCCCCCATCCGCCGGGACAGCGTCGCGCCCGGCATCGGCTCCTCGCAGCGGGCGCACCGGTCCACGTAGGCGAACAGGTCCGTGCCGATCCGGGCCACCAGCAGCGCCGTGGAGCCGACCGTGGCCGTGACCACCGCGCCGGCCGGCAGGTCGTCGAGCCCGACCAGCCGCTCCCACGACGCGCCCGCGTCGGACTCCGGCCGGTCGAGACGGGACCGCAGCGACGCGACCGGGATGACACCCGGGACGGCGCTTTCACCGGCCGGCTCCTCGACCTCGATGGCGACGACCTCCGGCGCGGCGGCCTCGATGGCTCCCTCCACGGCGAGCTTCAGGGTCACCGAGGAGCTCGCGCACCCGTCGCAGCTGCCGAGCAGCCGCAGCCGCACGACCCCGTCGTCGCCGATCCCGACCAGCTCGACGTCGCCGCCGTGCGACCCGAGGTAGGGGCGCACCCCTTCG
>JBDTXF010000559.1:0-2375 GCA_040006355.1 Nocardioidaceae bacterium
GGTGGTCGTCGACGACGAGCAGGGAGATCTGCCTCTCGGGACGGGGCTGCGTCGACATCCCCGACGTCAGGCCGTCGCCGCGAGCCCCAGCTCGACGGCCGCGTGCGCGGCCTTGGCCCGCTGCCGGACCCCGAGCTTCTGCAGGACGTTGCGGACGTGTGTGCGCACGGTGTTGACCGAGACCCCCATGAGCGTGGCCATCTCGGCCGTGGTGGCCCCGTCGGCCATCAGCCGCAGCACCTCACGCTCCCGCTGGGTCAGCAGGTCCAGCGGCGTCGTGCGTGCCGGGCGGGTATCGCCGGCGAGCACCTGCTCGATGGCGGACTCCAGCACCCGCACCCCGCTGCTCTTGCACACCAGGCCGTCCACCAGTCGCGTGTCGTACGCCGAGCGCACAGGCTCCTCGGTGCTCCCGGTGAGCAGGACGACGGCCGCCTGCGGGAGCAGCGAGCGGACCTGTCGAGCGAGGTCGATGCCGGAGATGCCCGGGAGCTGCACGTCGAGGAGCACCAGGTCCGGGCGGAGCCGCTCCACGAGCCGCGGCACCTCGGCCGGGTCGGAGGTGGCGGCCACCACGTCGTGCCCGTGGGCCTCCAGGGTCTCGACGAGGGCGGAGAGGAACATCTCGTGGTCGTCGCACACCAGGATGCTCATGACACCTCCTGCTGTCCCTCGAT
Organism: Nocardioidaceae bacterium; assembly: GCA_040006355.1. Classification (GTDB taxonomy): domain Bacteria; phylum Actinomycetota; class Actinomycetes; order Propionibacteriales; family Nocardioidaceae; genus Nocardioides_B. Next base: position 678 of record JBDTXF010000559.1, read on the forward strand.
GCGGCCGTCCCGCCGGACGTCGCGCACGACGTGCTCCGGGATGATCATCCGGACGGTCGTGCCCGGCCCCGGCCCGCTGATGATCTCGAGCCGGCCATGGCAGGTCCGCAGCGCCTGGTCGACGATGGACATGCCCTGGCCCGACAACGACGGGATCCTGCCGAAGCCCTGTCCGTCGTCCCGCACCTCGACGATCGCCTCGCCCGGCAGCCGGTGCACCCGCACCTGCACCTTGCCGGTGTCCCCGGCCGCGCGGGTCGCGTTGTCGAGGACGTTGGACACGGCGCGCCGCAGCAGCACCGGGTCGCAGGCCGCCTCGATCGGCAGGTCGCCATCGACGTCGAGCGGCACGTCGCGGTGCAGCCGCGTGACTGCGACGCACTCGTCGACCAGCTCGACCAGGTCCGTCACCCGGGCCGACGTCGTCACCGACGGCGGTGGTGCGGTCAGCTCGCTCATCCGCTGGAACACCTGGTAGACGCGCTCGAGGCGGCCGTCCACCGGCTCGCGGCGGGTGTCGCTCGGCTGCGTCAGCAGGATGCCCGCTGCGACGTACTGTCGTAGGTCGTGGAGCAGCTGCACGTGGGCGCGGCTGTCCTCACGGCTCGTTCGTGAAGTCCCCATGGTCGATCCCCAACCCCGCATGACGACGTGCGGACCACTGCAGCAGCTGTCTGGGCTGCAGCCCCTCGGACCGACGTGGTCTCCCCCCAGGGTGACTCGGCCATATGACACCGTGCATGGTCGGCTTGGCAATGGTTCGAACGAACTATCTGCAATTACCACCATATATAGACCGACGAGTCCCGCTGGACAGCCGTCGACGCAGGTCCTTAGATGGGCACAGCGCAGGCGGCACGAAGCAGGGGGAGCTCGAGTCCGATGACGCACAACGCATGGTCGCGGGGAAGCATCGGCCCGGTGACCCCGCACGCGGAGCAGCTGGTCCGCCGCGTCGTGGACCTGGTCGGGGCGTTCGGCGAGAGGCGGCACCGCGACCGTCTGCAGCGGACGCTGGTCGACATCGCGGTGAGCCTCGAGGGGGTGGACGGTGCCGCGGTCGTGCAGCGGCTCGAGGACGGCCGGCTGGAGGTGTCGGCGTCCTCCAGCGAGGACGCCCGGCACGTGACGGAGGTGCAGCTGCAGGACCCGCCGGCCGGCCCCGCGGCCGAGTCGGCCGCCACCGGCCAGCCGATCCTGCTGCACCGCCTCGACGAACCGGACGCGGCCGCGCCGCTGTTCGGCCGGGCCGCGCTGGACGCGGGCTTCGGCTACGCCTATGCCCTGCCGCTGGGGCGTCGATCCCGGATCCTGGGCAGTGTGGTGCTCTACGGCGCGGACAGCCGGGACCTGGCCAGGGGTGAGCGCACCATCCTTGAGTCGATGACAGAGATCGTCGCGATCGGGCTGAGCGAGCGGGGGACCCTCGAGGCGGCCGACCAGCGGGTCAACCAGCTCGAGCGTGCCCTCGCCACCCGCGTGCTCATCGAGCAGGCCAAGGGGGTGCTGCTCGCGCGGGGGGACGTCGACCTCGCCGGCGCGTATGAGATCCTGCGTCGCCAGGCACGGAGCCGGCACGTGCACCTTCAGGACGCCGCTCGCGACGTGCTGGCGCGGGCCGGCGTCCCGGTCGCCCTCGACGACCTCCTCGAGCAGCCGCGGAGCGGGACCGCCGACGACGACGTGAGCCGCTCCTAG
>JBDTXF010000560.1:0-2366 GCA_040006355.1 Nocardioidaceae bacterium
TCGCTGCGCCGTGATTTGGGTAAACAACCGTTTCGCCGACGGTAAATGTCATGTGGCAAGTACCCCTTTCTAGGTGACTAGGATAACACGTCCCGGGACCGGCGGAATTCGCGTTTGCGCAGGTCAGAGGCCAGATCAGGGGTTGACAGATGCCGGATCCATATGCCTGCGACGATGATCGATCCGTGCCGGAAATGACGGAGCGTCCCGAACTGCAGCGGGGGTGGGCGCTCTGCCTGCTGCTGTCCTGCCACCCCCTCCCGGCGCTGGCGATGACGGCCGCCCTCACCGTCTGCGCCGCGCTCACCGGCCGGAGCGGGCCCGAGTGCCTGCTGGTGGCCGCCACCATCCTCAGCGGCCAGCTCACGGTGGGCTGGGTCAACGACCTCGTCGACCGCGACCGCGACCGGACCGCCGGTCGGCGGGACAAGCCGGTGGCGTTGGGCTGGATCGCCCCCGGGACCGTCAGGCTCGCGACGTTCTGCCTGCTCCTGCTGGTCGTCCCGCTGTCGCTCGCGAACGGCACCGAAGCCGGGATCGCGCACCTCGCGGCCGTGCTGAGCGCCTGGATGTACAACCTCACCTTCAAGCGGACGGCGCTGTCCTGGCTGCCGTACGCCGTCAGCTTCGGTCTGCTGCCCGCGTTCTTGTCCTACGGCGGCCTCGGCCTCGGCCTGCACGGCGGCCCGCCGACCCTCACGATGACGGTGCTGGCCGCCCTGCTCGGGATCGGCATCCACTTCCTCAACGCCCTGCCCGACATCGTGGAGGACGAGGAGACCGGGGTCCGTCACCTGCCGCTGCGCATCGCTGCGCAGGTGGGCGCGCCCCGGCTGCTGCTGGCCTCGACCGGCTTCACCGCGATCGTCGCGGTGGGCATGGTCATCGCGGGGCTGAGCATCGGGGTCCGCCAATGAGCACTACACTCGGCGCCGTGAACGTTCGCCGCAGTCTCGCAGCCGTCGCCTTCTTGCTCGCGGTCCCCGCGCTGTCCTCGTGCGGCGGCAACTTCAACGCCCAGACCGACCAGGTCTACAACCCTGCCGCCGGCGTGGACGACCGCTCCGGCGCCGTGGACGTGCTCAACGCCCTGATCGTCTCCGGCTCGGACGGCAGCGGCACGGTCATCGCCACCCTGGTCAGCAACGACGACCGGCCGGGCTCGGACACCCTGCGTGGCGTGGCCGGCAGCGGCAGCGACTCCTCGCTGAAGGTCACCCCCGGCGGTGACACCCAGATCCCGTCCGGCGGCCTGCTGAACCTGGCGGCCAAGGGGAAGATCTTCGTCGCCGGTGCCCGCGTCGTCCCGGGCAACTTCGTGACCATCACGTTCAGCTTCGCCAAGGCCAAGTCCGTCCAGGTCCAGGTCCCGGTCGTCCGGACGTCCTCGGTGTACTCCGGGGTCACGCTGCCGACGGCACCCTGACCGGGCACTGAACGCACTAGGCTGGCGGCCATGACGAGTGCGCCCTACACCCTGGTCCTGCTCCGCCACGGCGAGAGCGAGTGGAACGCCAAGAACCTCTTCACCGGCTGGGTCGACGTGCCGCTGACCGACAAGGGCCGCGCCGAGGCGGCCCGCGGCGGTGCGCTGATCGCGGAGGCCGGGGTGCTCCCCGACGTGCTGCACACCTCCGTGCTGCGTCGCGCGATCACCACCGCGCACCTCGCGCTCGACGCGTGCGACCGGCACTGGATCCCGGTGCAGCGCTCGTGGCGGCTCAACGAGCGGCACTACGGCGCCCTGCAGGGCAAGGACAAGAAGGCCACCCTCGAGGAGTACGGCGAGGAGCAGTTCATGCTGTGGCGCCGCTCCTACGACACCCCGCCGCCGCCGATCGACGCCGACGACGAGTGGTCGCAGACCAGCGCCCCGGCGTACGCCGCCCTGGCCGATGAGATCCGGCCGCGGACCGAGTGCCTGGCCGACGTGCTCGCGCGGATGCTGCCCTACTGGTACGACGCGGTCGTGCCCGACCTGCGCAGCGGCCGGACGGTCTGCGTGGCGGCCCACGGCAACTCGCTGCGCGCCCTGGTCAAGCACCTCGACGGCATCTCCGAGGAGGCCGTCGTCGGGCTGAACATCCCCACCGGCATCCCGCTCGTCTACCGCCTCGACGAGCACCTCAGGCCGACCGAGCCGGGCGGGGAGTACCTCGACCCGGACGCCGCCGCCGACGCCATCAAGGCGGTCGCGAACCAGGGTCGCTGACCGGCGGCGCACCGCACCACGAGCCAGACGCCGGTGGTGGTGGGCGACCCGCTGACAGTTTCCCAGGGGCCCCTGGGAAACGTGCATGCCCCCGGCGTAACAACGCTGGGGTCATGCCAGTTCTGTCAGGGTCACCATGGACAGTTGCCAGTTT
>JBDTXF010000561.1:0-2359 GCA_040006355.1 Nocardioidaceae bacterium
GGATCGAGACCTGGTCAGGGTCAGAAGGGCCGGACCAGCAGGGCGGTGCCCTTGCCGGCGACCCGCGTCATCACCAGGGTGGCCTCGCCGTCACCGCGCAGTGACAGTCGCCGGCGCAGCTCCTCGGGGACCACGTCGACGCCGCGCTTCTTGATCGTCAGCCGGCCGACGCCGCGGGCGCGCAGGGCGGCGCGCAGTGCGCGCTCCTTGTAGGGCAGCTCCTCGAGCACCTCATAGGACCGGGCGAAGGGGGTCGTGAACGCCTCGTCGCTGGTGACGTAGGCGATGTGCTCGTCGACGAGCTCGCCGTGCACCGCGTCGGCGACCGCCGTCACCAGCCCGGCCCGGACCACCGCGCCGTCGGGCTCGTAGAGGCACCGGCCCACGGGCAGCACCGGCGCGGCGCCCGGGTCGTCGTCGTCGGTCAGCGTCGCCAGGCCGCTGCCCCGGATCACCGTCGCCCGGCGGCGGGCCGCGGCCAGGTGCGGGGACCACAGCGCCGCCTCCTTGACGTCGCCGTCGTCGGAGACCCACTCGGCCTCGACGCCGGCCGGGAGCAGGTCGTGCGGGATCCCCGGTGCGACCTTGACGCACGAGGGCCGCCCGAGCAGCTCGAGCACGAACGACCAGGGCGGTGACCAGCCGTCGACGTCGAAGACCCGGCCCCGCGCGTTGCGCCGGGCGGGGTCGGCGAAGACCACCCCGAACGCGTCCAGGTCGAGGTCGGCGACGTCGGCGAGCCGGACGGCTCCGCCGAGGCCGAGGGCGCGCAGGTTCGCTCCGGCGACCTCGACGCGCAGCTCGTCGCGGTCGATGCCGGCCACCGTCAGCCCGGCACGCGAGAGCGCGAGCAGGTCCCCGCCGATGCCGCACCCGAGGTCGAGCACGGACGCCGGAGAGCTCAGCGCAACGCGCGCGGCCCGGTGGGCGGCGACCCGGCTGCGGGTGGCCTGCTCGAGGCCCTCGGGGGTGAAGAACATCCGCGCCGCGTCCGCCCCGAACTTCACGCTTGCGCGGGCTCGCAGGTCGACCTGGGTCAGCGCAGCGGCTGCTCGGCCGGGGGCGGGTGCCGGGTCCGATCCGCGGCGCAGGGCGGTAGCGGTCCGCACCGGGTCGCCGGCGTGCTCGACCGCCAGCCGGGTCGCCGTCTCCAGCAGGCGTCGGCCCTCGTCGGTGAGCAGCCAGCGGAAGTCCTCGAGATCCACGCCGGTCATCCTGGCAGAACGCTCCGGGCCGGGTCGCGGTCTGGCACTCAGGGGAACCGAGTGCTAGTTTGACATTGGCACTCTCCCCACGAGGGTGCCAGAGCCGGTGAAGGCGTGCGACCCCCGCGACGGCGCACGACGCAGCAGGCAACCAGTCTCGAACCAACCGAAACAACCGGAAAGTGGAGGTCGACATCGTGTCGGTCAACATCAAGCCTCTCGAGGACCGGATCGTCGTCCAGGCCCTCGAGGCCGAGCAGACCACGGCCTCGGGCCTCGTCATCCCGGACACCGCCAAGGAGAAGCCCCAGGAGGGCGAGGTCCTCAGCGTCGGTCCGGGTCGCATCGACGACAACGGCAACCGGGTCCCGCTCGACGTCAAGGTCGGCGACAAGGTGATCTACAGCAAGTACGGCGGCACCGAGGTGAAGTACTCCGGTCAGGAGTACCTCATCCTCTCCGCGCGTGACGTGCTCGCCGTCATCGGCTGAGCATCCCTCGGGCCCCGGCCCGACCCGCCCGCAGGGGCACGCAGCACCGACTCCGCCCCGGGCGGCCTGACCTAGGTTCGGGCCCCTGGGGCGATGTCTTGTGACAGCTCCATCTACGACACATCAGGAAGGTGCATCAACAGATGCCGAAGATTCTGGAGTTCGACGAGGAAGCACGCCGCTCACTCGAGCGGGGCGTGGACGCACTCGCCAACGCCGTCAAGGTGACGCTCGGCCCCAAGGGCCGCTACGTCGTCCTGGACAAGAAGTGGGGTGCGCCGACGATCACCAACGACGGCGTGACCGTGGCCCGCGAGATCGAGGTCGACGACCCGTTCGAGAACCTCGGGGTCCAGCTCTCCAAGGAGGTGGCGACCAAGACCAACGACGTCGCCGGTGACGGCACCACGACCGCGACCGTGCTGGCCCAGGCGATGGTCCACGAGGGCCTGCGCGCGGTGGCCGCCGGTGCCAACCCGATGAGCCTCAAGCGCGGCATGGACCTCGCGGTCGAGGCCGTCGGCAACGCGCTGCGCGACGCCGCCCGGGACGTCAACGACAAGGCCGACATGGCCGCCGTCGCCACCGTCTCCTCGCGCGACGCCGTGATCGGCGAGCTGCTCGCCGAGGCCTTCGACAAGGTCGGCAAGGACGGCGTGATCA
>JBDTXF010000562.1:0-2346 GCA_040006355.1 Nocardioidaceae bacterium
CCGGAACGGACACCGGCTACGCCAGCAACCGGGCGATGATGTTCCAGCAGCTGCCCACGGCCGGGCTGCCGTTCCAGTTCGACACCTGGGAGGAGTACGAACGCTTCGTGGCGGCCAACCTGCGCACCGGGGTGATCGACTCGGTCGCCGACATCCGCTGGGACGTCCGGCCGTCCCCGGCGCTCGGCACGGTCGAGGTCCGGATCTGCGACGGGATCTCGAACCTCCGCGAGCTGGCCGCCCTGACCGCGCTCACCCACTGCCTGGTCGTCGACCTCTCCGAGCGGCTGACAGCGGGCGAGAGGCTGCCCACGATGCCTCCGTGGCACGTGCAGGAGAACAAGTGGCGGGCCGCGCGCTACGGCCTCGAGGCGGAGGTCATCCTCGACGCCGACGGCCACGAACGGCTGGTCACCGAGGACCTGGCCGACCTGCTGACCCGTCTCGAGCCGGTGGCCTCGCGGCTCGGGTGCAGCGACGAGCTGCGCTCGGTCGAGGAGATCACCCGCACCGGTGCGTCGTACCAGCGCCAGCGCCGGGTGGCTGAGAGGACCGGCGGCGACCTGGTCGCGGTCGTCGACTCCGTGGTGCGCGAGCTGGACCTCGGCTGAGGGCGGCTGCGCCGACGCTCACGCGAGGCGCACCCGGGTCCGCCGGGAAGACGGGCACCCCGATGGGTTCCGGCGGGGTGGGTGCGGGTAGACCTGATGCCATGAGCGAGAACAGCGGCGAGCCGGACGAGACCTACCACGACTACAGCGTCGACCACGAGGACCAGCCCTCCGGGGACGGCGACAGCATGGTCGGCGACCGGGGGCTGAGCGATCCCCTGGACGAGGGCTACTCCCCGCCCGAGAAGTGGTCGGTGGGCGAGGGCTACGGCAACACGCCGCTCGAGGAGGAGCTCGGCGAGTCGCTCGACCAGAGGCTCGCGCAGGAGGAGCCCGAGCCGGACCCCTACGCGGAGGCCGAGACCGACAACGAGGACGTCGGCGGCGAGGTGGGCACGGCCCGTGCCGGTCGGCTGGTGGACGAGAACGAGGGCATCGGGCCCGACGAGGAGAAGGACATGATCGGCCAGGACGTGGGCATCGACGGCGCCGGTGCGAGCGCCGAGGAGGCCGCGGTCCACGTCATCGACGACGACGACGCCTGAGAGCTCGCACGACGGCTGGGGTGCGCCGCGGGCTCAGGCGTGCACGTCCTCCTGGGGGACGCCGCGCTGGCCCGAGTCGGTGAGCCGGGCCTCCTCCTTCGCCTGCGCCTCGAGCTCGGCTCGTCGGCTCGCCTCCACCAGCTCGCGCGTCGCCTCGTAGTCACCCGGGCTGCTGACCAGGTCGGAGGCTCCGCGCTTGAGTCGCTGCAGCGCCGCCCGGGCGAAGATCTGCTGCTCGGTGGCGGTCCGCTCCGAGCGGCCGCGGCCCAGGAAGCTGACCGCCCAGTGCCCGAGCGCCCCGATCCGGTTCTTGAACCCGGTGAGGTAGACCAGGTGCACCCCGAGCCACATCAGCCAGGCCAGGAATCCGGTGATCCGGAACCTGCCGACCAGCGCCACCGCACGGAAGCGCGAGATGGTCGCCATGCTGCCCTTGTCGAAGTACTTGAACGGCCGCTGGGGTGCCTTCGAGTCCGAGAGCCGCGACGTGATCTCCTTCGCGGCGTACTTCGCGCCCTGGATCGCGACCTGGGCGACGCCGGGCAGGTGGTCCAGGCTGATCATGTCCCCGACCACGAACACCTCCGGGTGGCCCGGGAGCGTCAGGTCCGGGTTGACCCCGATCCGTCCGGCCCGGTCCACCGGGGCACCGGTCTGGTCCCCGAGGATCTTCCCGAGCGGGCTCGCCTGCACCCCGGCCGCCCACACCTTGGTGGTCGCCTCGATGCGGCGGCGGGTGCCGTCCTTCTCCTGGACGTCGATGCCCCACTCGTCGACGTCGACGACCATCGCACCGAGCTGCACCTCGACGCCGAGCTTCTCCAGCGTCTGCTTGGCCTTCGCACCGAGCTTCTCCCCGAACGGCGGCAGCACCTGCGGGGCCGCGTCGAGCAGGATGACCTTGGCCTCGCGGGTGTTGATCCGGCGGAAGTCGTGCTGCAGCGTGCGGTGCGCGAGCTCGGCGATCTGGCCGGCCATCTCCACGCCGGTGGGCCCGGCCCCGACGACGACGAAGGTCAGCAGGCGGGAGATCTCCTCCTCGGTGTCGGAGATCTCGGCGAGCTCGAACGCGCCGAAGATCCGGCCACGGAGCTCGAGGGCGTCGTCGATGCTCTTCATCCCGGGGGCGAACTCCGCGAACTGGTCGTTGCCGAAGTAGGACTGCCCGGCCCCGGCCGCCACGATCAGGG
>JBDTXF010000563.1:0-2345 GCA_040006355.1 Nocardioidaceae bacterium
ACCTCTACTACCAGCACCGCGTCGACAAGACGGTCCCGATCGAGGAGACCGTCGGCGCGATGAAGGAGCTCGTCGAGGCCGGCAAGGTCACGCACCTCGGGCTGTCCGAGGCGTCCGCCGAGACGATCCGCCGTGCACACGCCGTGCACCCGATCACCGCCCTGCAGACGGAGTACTCGCTGTTCAGCCGCGACCTCGAGGACGACATCCTGCCGGTCCTGCGCGAGCTCGGCATCGGCCTGGTGCCCTACTCCCCCCTCGGGCGTGGCCTGCTCACCGGTGCGATCACCGCCACCGACGACCTCGCCGAGGGCGACTCGCGCCGCTCGCCGTACTTCCCGCGCTTCTCCGGCGAGGCGCTCGACGCCAACCTGGTGCTGGTCGCGAAGATCCGCGAGCTCGCCGACGCGAAGGGCGCCACCCCGGGGCAGCTCGCGCTCGCGTGGGTGCTGGCCCAAGGTGACGACGTCGCGCCGATCCCGGGCACCAAGCGGGTGGCGTACCTCGAGGAGAACCTCGGCGCCGCCGCCGTCGAGCTCACGTCCCAGGACCTCTCCGCGCTGGAGCAGGCCGTGCCGCGCGGCGCCGCCGCCGGGGACCGCTACGGCGACATGTCCTCCATCGACGCCTGAGATCAGCTCCGCAGGTAGGACGCGCCGTTGACGTCCACGATCGTGCCGGTGGAGAAGCGCGCCTCGGGCGAGGCCAGCCAGTGCACCGCTGCTGCCACCTCCTCGGGGCGCGCCACCCGGCCGTAGGGCGACTGGGCGCGCACCTCGTCGCCGCGCGGTCCCTCGAGGACCTCCCGGGCCATCTCGGTCTGCACGAAGCCGGGCGCGACCGTGGACACCGAGATGCCCTGCGGCCCCAGGGCCAGGGCCATCGACTGCCCGAACGCGTTGAGCCCCGCCTTGGACGCGCCGTAGGCCGGGTTGTCCGGCTCCCCGCGGAAGGCGCCACGGCTCGAGACGTTGACGACCGCCCCTCCGCCGCGCGCGACGAGGTGCGGGACGGCGCAGAACGTCGCGTTGGCGGCGCCCGTGAGGTTGGTCGCCAGCGTCTGCGTCCAGGCCGTCTGCCACACGTCGTACGACGTGGTCAGGGGCGGGTGCGCTAGGAACACCCCGGCGTTGTTGACCAGGACGTCGAGCCCGCCGAGCCCCGCGGCCGCTTCGTCCACGGCACGACGTACGGCGTCGGGGTCGGTGAGGTCCGCCTGCACCAGCAGGTGACCGTCGCCAGGGAGACCGGCGAGCACCTCCTCGGCCGACCCGCGCGAGCGCCCGTAGTGCACCGCGACCCGGTCGCCACCCTCGGCGAACGCTCGCGCGATGGCCGCCCCGATCCCACGCGAGGCACCGGTCACGAGCACGCCCCGGGTCATCGGGCGATCTCCGCGACCCCGGCGAGCAGCCGGTCGACGTCGTCGGCCGAGGTGTACGGCGCGAGGCCGGCCCGCACCGCCCCGGTGTCACCGAGCCCGATCCACCGCGACGCCTCGAGGGCGTAGAAGCTGCTGGCCGGCGCGTTGACCCCCCGGGTGGCGAGATGCTCATAGACCGCGGTCGGCGTGCTGCCCTCGACCTCGAAGAGCACCGTCGGCGTGCGACGGGCCGGGGCGCCGTACGTCCGGACCCGGTCGAGGTCGTGCAGCCCGGAGAGCAGGCGCTCGAACAACGCGTCCTCGTGCGCCTCGACCGCCGCCATCGAGGTCAGCACCCGGGTGCGACGGTCGCCTTCGGAAGGGGCCAGGTCCGCGATCACGTCCACCGCGGCCGTCACCCCGGCAAGCAGCTCGTACGGCAGGGTGCCGAGCTCGAAGCGCTCGGGGACCCGGTCCGTCGACGGCAGCAGCTTGTCGGGGTGGATCGTCTCGAGCAGCGCGGGTGCCGCCGCCAGCACGCCACAGTGCGGCCCGAAGAACTTGTAGGGCGAGCAGGCGAAGACGTCCGCGCCGAGCGCGGCGACGTCGACCGGTGCGTGGGGGGTCAGGTGGACGCCGTCGACGAAGACCAGTGCCCCGACCGCGTGCGCGGCGTCGGCGATCGCCCGGACGTCCGGGCGGGTGCCGAGCAGGTTGGAGGCCCCGGTGACCGCGACGAGGCGGGTGCACCCGCTGAGCACCGAGGGGTCGAAGAGCAGCTCGGCGGACCTCGGGTCGAAGTCCACCCAGCGCACGGTGGCGCCGGCGGCCTCGGCCGCGCTCACCCACGGGCGGATGTCCGCATCGTGGTCGAGCCGGGTGACGACGACCTCGTCCCCGGGTCGCCACTGCTGGGCGAGTGCCCGTGCGAGGTCGTAGGTCAGCTGGGTCATCGACCGTCCGAAGACCACGCCGCCGGGGT
>JBDTXF010000564.1:0-2327 GCA_040006355.1 Nocardioidaceae bacterium
ATGAGGAGGCTCGCGAGGAGCTCATCGAGGTGGTGCGCCGGCTCGAGTCCGGCGGCACCGGCCTGGAGGAGTCGCTCGCGCTGTGGGAGCGCGGGGAGAGGCTCGCGCAGGTCTGCCAGGCGTGGCTCGACGGCGCCAAGAAGCGGCTCGACGACGCGATCGCGGCGGGCGACGGCCCGAGGCAGGAACCCCCGCGCCCTGATCCCGGGCCCTGATCCCGCCCCCCGTCGGTGCGGAGGGAGGTCAGCGCAGGCTGGCCGTGTAGGACACCAGATCCGAGCGAGGCACCCGGTGGCCGATGACCACGGTGGTGGTGCGACCCTCGCGGCGGGCCAGCGCCAGGTCGCCGCGCGCGTCGGTGTACGTCGACCACGGCTGCCCCGCGACGTCGAGCGGCGTGCCACGGGCGGCCGACTCGTCGACGTAGGCCCGCACCATCGAGGTCACCGACTCGGTGCTCTGCTCCAGGCCGACGTAGCGGCCGCGGTCGGTGAGCACCCCGAGGTGCCAGTGCGAGCGCGGACCCGGGGTGAAGCTCACCGTGGTCGCACGCCAGCCGCTGGGCAGCCGCGGCGGGGCCACCAGATCGAAGCCGGCTGCCTTGCGCGCCGTCGGGACCTCGCGCGTGTAGTCGACGGTCTGGACCGGGCTCGGTGGGTCGTTGCCGGTCAGGGCGTGCAGCGCCAGCCAGACCCCGATCAGCCCGACCAGCACCACCAGGGCGCCGACCATGCCTCCGGCCGAGCGCTGGTACCGGGCTGACTGCTGCTGGCTCACGGGTCCATCCTGGCAACCCCTGCCAAGACGACGTGCCCGGGGCGAGCCGCTCCCCTAGGCTTCCGCGGTGCCTTCCCTGCTGGTCGACGTCCTCACCGTGGTCGCCCTCGTGGTGATGCTCGGTGTGGCCTTCGTGCACCCCCCGGCCTGGGTGGAGCTGCTCGTCGGCCTGGTCGCCGCCGGGGTGGTCGTCGGCAGCGGCGCCGTGGGCTGGAGCGGTGCGGTCGACGAGGTGCGGCTGCTGTTCCCGGTGGTCGCGTTCCTGGCCGGCATCCTGGTCGTCGCGGAGCTCTGCGCCGCGGAGGGCGTCTTCGCCGCGGTGGGCGCCATCGTCGCCCGGGCGAGCCGGCGCAGCCCGCTGCGGATGCTGCGCCTGACCTTCGTCGCCGCAGCGCTCACCACCGCCGCGCTGAGCCTGGACGCCACCGTCGTGCTGCTCACTCCTGTGGTGGCCGCCGCCGCGACCAGCACCCTGATCAGCCCGCGACCGGTGGTCTACGCCTGCGCCCGGCTGGCCAACAGCGCGTCGCTGCTGCTGCCCGTCTCCAACCTGACGAACCTGCTGGCCCTGCCGTCGCTGCCCACGGTGAGGTTCCTCGGCTTCGCGGTCCTGATGGCACCGGTGTGGCTGGCCGTCATCGCGGTCGAGTACGCCGGGCACCGGATCTACTTCGCCCACGACCTGGCCGGACGGCCCGAGGCGGGTGAGCCCACCCAGGACGTGCCGCTGCCCGTCGTACCCCTGGTGCTCGTGGGGGCGATGCTGGTGGCGTTCGCGGCGCTGTCCCCCCTCGGGGTCGAGCCGGCCTGGGTGGCCTGCGTCGCCGCGGCGGTGCTCAGCGGCTACGCCCTGGCGCGCCGTCGGGTCGGGCCGGCCACCGTCGCCCGCTCGACGAACCTGCCGTTCGCGGTCTTCGTGCTGTGCCTGGGCGTGGTGGTCGCCGGACTGACCGACTCGTTCCTCGGCGACCTGGTCGCCGCCACGATCCCCGGCGGGACCGGGCTCGGGTCGCTGCTGGTGGTGGCCCTGGTCGCGACCGCGCTCGCGAACGTGGTCAACAACCTGCCCGCGACGCTGCTGCTGGTGCCGCTGGTCGCGCCTGTGGGGGTGACCGCGGTGCTCGCCGCGCTGATCGGGCTCGGGGTCGGCTCCAGCCTGACCTACACCGGGTCGCTGGCGAACCTGCTCTGGCGCCGCACGCTGGTGGCACGCGGCAGCGAGGCCTCGGCGCGGACCTTCCACGCCCTGTCCGCGCTGGTCACCCTGCCCGCCGTCGTGGTGGGCGTCGTGGTGCTCTGGGCCTGGGCCTCGCTGATCCGCTAGGAGCGACGCAGCGCAGGCACGAGATCGCTCTGCGCGAACTCCAGGAGCTCCTCCTGCCTCTCGTCCCCGACCCGGACCAGTGCGATGTCGGTGAGACCGCTTCGGCGAACTCACCGACGGTGACGGCCTTCTGGGCGACCACCGCGGGGTGGTGGCGCATCGTCGGGCAGCTCACGTAGGTCATCAGCTCGACCCGGTCGGTGACCTGGGTGATCGCGCCCAGCAT
>JBDTXF010000565.1:0-2319 GCA_040006355.1 Nocardioidaceae bacterium
TGCCGGCGTTCACGAAGAGCAGGTTCGGGTCGTCGACCAGGAGCGAGGCCGACGGCACGGGCCGGTGTGCCCCCACGGTCGTGGAGTGCTCGAAGTGCGCAATGAACCGGCGGCGGATCTCCGCGGTGTCCATCAGTGGGTGCCCTCTCTGGTAGGTGCCGAACGCTCGGCGGCCGGGGTGGTGGTGGCGGCGTCGCCGGCCGGCAGGACGGGTGGGGTTCCATGGAACGTCACGGCGAGCCGTTCACGCACGTCGTTTTCCTTCTCGGCCATGCCGGCCCGGACCTCCTCGCGGAACAGGTGCACCCCCAGCGACAGCCCGGCCAGCCGGTCGGCCAGCCCGTCCGGGGTCAGCACCTCGGCGGCCCGTCGCGCCTTGGCGAGCACCATGACGCCCGCACCCGCACCGGCCGCGAACCACACGACACGGCTCATGCAGCGTCCTGGGTCCGCCGGTGCTCCGCATCGGGTCGGCGACCGGCCGCCTGCTCCGCCCGCAGGTGGCGCCGCGCCTGCTCGAGCTCGCGACGGCGCTCCCTGCGGGCCCGCTTGACCTCGCGGGCGACCTCGAAGCGGATCCGGTTGCGGTTCTCGGCCGACAGCGCACGTCGTACGCCGTGGGCGACCGTGACCACCCGGATCAGGGACTCCTCCGCGGCCACCGCGGCGAACGCGCGCCCGGACGGGTGCTGCACGTCGGGTGCCGGCGGATCGGAGGGCACCTCGGGCACACCGCCGGGTCCCTCGCCGGACAGGCTGGTGATGAGGTAGCCAGGGTGCTCGGGGTCCCCCGCTGGCTGGGACGGGCCCGGCTCGACCCTCCGGGCGAGGTCGTCGAGCTGCTTGCGGAGCCGCGCGAGGTCCCGGTGCGAGACCTCGAGCCGGCCCTCCAGGCGTCGGCGGCCGGCGAGCGCCAGCAGCAGCACCACCACCAGCGCCGCCCCCACCAGCACGGCGGCGAGCGTGAGGATCAGCACCGGGCTCATGGCAGGTGACCCTACCCTCCGGGCCGGACCCGATGCCCGGCCAGGTGGCACGCAGCCGGAGCCACCCGGTGGGGCCCGATGACGGCCGGTGCTACCTCCGGGAGCCGCGGATCATCCGCCGGATGCGCTCCCATCGCTCCTTGACCGTCGCCTCGGCCCCGAGCGAGGTCGGCCGGTAGTAGGCCGCGTCGGCGACCACGTCCGGGGCGTACTGCTGCTCGGCGATCCCGAACGGCTCGTCGTGGGCGTAGCGGTAGCCCTGGCCGTGCCCGAGCGTCGACGAGCCGCCGTAGTGGGCGTCGCGCAGGTGGCTCGGCACGGACCCGATCCGGCCCGCCCGGACGTCGGCGCTGGCGGCGTCGATGGCCTTGATGACGGCGTTGGACTTCGGTGCCAGCGCGAGCGCGATGGTCGCCTGGGCGAGGTTCAGCCGGGCCTCGGGCATCCCGATCAGCTGGACGGCCTGGGCTGCCGCGACCGCCGTGGTGAGCGCCGTCGGGTCGGCCAGCCCGATGTCCTCACTGGCCAGGATCACCAGCCGGCGGGCGATGAACCGCGGGTCCTCCCCCGCCTCGACCATCCGCGCCAGGTAGTGCAGCGCAGCGTCGGCGTCGGAGCCCCGGACGGACTTGATGAAGGCGCTGACCACGTCGTAGTGCTGGTCCCCCTGACGGTCGTAGCGGACCGCCGCCCGGTCCACGGCCGTCTCGGTGGTGGCCAGGTCCACGACGTCGAGCTCACGCGCGGTGGCCGCCGCCGCGGCCGCCTCCAGGTAGGTCAGCGCCCGCCGGGCGTCGCCGCCGGCCAGCCGGACCAGGTGGTCGAGGGCCTGGTCGTCGATGGTGACGGCCGCGGCCAGTCCGCGCTCGTCGGTCAGCGCCTGCTCGATGACCTCGCGGACGTCGTCGTCGGTGAGCGGCTCGAGGGTCAGCAGCAGCGAGCGGGACAGCAGCGGCGAGATCACCGAGAAGGACGGGTTCTCCGTGGTCGCCGCGACCAGGGTCACCCAGCGGTTCTCCACCCCCGGCAGCAGCGCGTCCTGCTGTGCCTTGGTGAAGCGGTGCACCTCGTCGACGAAGAGCACCGTCTCCGGCCCGCCACGGGCCAGCTGGTGGCGGGCAGAGTCGATCGAGGCCCGCACCTCCTTGATGCCGGCCGCGACCGCGGACACCTCCACGAACCGCCGGTGGGTCTGATGGCTGACGATCGAGGCGATGGTGGTCTTGCCGGTCCCGGGCGGCCCCCACAGCAGCAGCGACATCGGCTGGTCGCCCTCGATCAGCCGGCGCAGCGGCGACCCCGGCTCCAGCAGGTGCTGCTGGCCCACCAGCTC
>JBDTXF010000566.1:0-2315 GCA_040006355.1 Nocardioidaceae bacterium
ACGGTGTTGCCCTGCACGTAGCGGTCGTACTGGTCGGTGATCCAGGACTTGTCGCACAGGTTCGGGGAGGCGACCAGGCGCAGCAGCGTCTCGCGCAGCTCCTCGCCGGAGGCCGGCCGGGCCAGCGACGCGCCGTCGTCGGCCTGCAGGGCGTCCTGCCAGCCGGGTCGCGCGAAGGGCCGCCGGTAGGTCGGACCGTCATGGGCCACCGAGCGCGGGGGCACGTCCACCACGGTCTCGCCGTGCCACTCGATGCTCAGCCGCGAGGAGTCGTCGACCTCGCCGACGACGGTGGCGTCCACGTCCCACTTCTCGCAGATCTCCAGGAAGCGCTTGACGTCGGCCGGCTCGACGACCGCCATCATCCGCTCCTGGGACTCCGACATCAAGATCTCCTCGGGCGCCAGCGACGAGTCGCGCAGCGGCACCCGGTCCAGCCACACGTGCATCCCGCCGTCGCCCGCGGACGCCAGCTCGGAGGTGGCGCACGACAGTCCCGCGCCCCCGAGGTCCTGGATGCCGACGACGAGCTCCTCGGCGAAGATCTCCAACGTGCACTCGATGAGCAGCTTCTCCTGGAAGGGGTCGCCTACCTGGACGCTGGGCCGCTTGGCCGGCCCCTCCGACCCGTCGGCCAGCGTCTCGAAGGTCTCCGAGGCGAGCACCGAGACCCCGCCGATCCCGTCGCCGCCGGTCCGCGCGCCGTAGAGGATCACCTGGTTGCCGGCCCCGGATGCCTTGGCGAGGTGGATCTGCTCATGGCGCATCACCCCGATGCAGAGCGCGTTGACCAGCGGGTTGCCGGCGTACGACGCGTCGAAGACCGCCTCGCCGCCGATGTTCGGGAGCCCCAGGCAGTTGCCGTAGCCGCCGACGCCCGCGACGATCCCGGGCAGCACGCGCAGGGTGTCGGGGTTGTCCAGCGGACCGAAGCGCAGCGGGTCCATCACCGCGACCGGCCGGGCGCCCATCGCCAGGATGTCGCGGACGATGCCGCCGACGCCGGTGGCCGCGCCCTGGTAGGGCTCGACGTAGGACGGGTGGTTGTGTGACTCGATCTTGAAGGTGACCGCGTAGCCGTCGCCGATGTCGACCACGCCGGCGTTCTCCCCGATCCCGACCATCAGGTGCTCGCGCATCTGGTCGGTGACGTTGTCGCCGAACTGCTTGAGGTGCACCTTGGAGGACTTGTAGGAGCAGTGCTCGCTCCACATCACCGAGTACATCGCCAGCTCCGCGCTGGTGGGACGCCGGCCGAGGATCTCGCGGACCTCGGCGTACTCGTCGGGCTTGAGGCCGAGGTCGGCCCAGGGCTGCTGCCGGTCCGGGGTGGTGGCCGCCGCCTCCACGGAGTCGATCACGGTGGCCGGGACGCTGTGCGGCTGCTGCTCGGTCAACGAAAGATCGCTCCGTGTCTGGTTCTCGGGGGTTTCGAGGCACTGGCGGGTCGCGCTACGACGCCAATCTACCGGCCTGGCCACCGGCTACAGTGGGCAGCCGAATGCTGGTGCCGACCGGGAGGGGACCGATGCGCCGCCGCCACGTCCTGCCGGCGGCCCTGCTGCTCGTCGGGGCCGCCCTCGCCGGGTGCAGCAACGACTCCTCGACGGATGCGTCGGCAGGCTCCTCGACGGACGCCGCGTCGACCTCCTCCTCGCCCTCGGCGAGCGCCTCCGCGTCCGACCCCGGGACGGAGTCTGCGACGCCCTCGCCGTCCGCGTCGGAGTCCTCGTCGCCCTCGGCCCAGCCGACGGCGAAGAACTACCTCCCCGAGGACCGGATCGCGGCCTCGGCGCTGCACGTCTCGGTGCTGGCGTCGAGCTCGGCCGGCACCGCCGAGGAGCGAGCCGCGGTGAAGACCTGGATGGCCTACTGGAACGCCGCCTCCGACTCCTACTACTACGCACGCGTCGTCCCCGCGCTCGACGCCACCGCCCGGGGCACGGCACGCTCCTCGGTGGTGGGCTACCTGGGGCGGCTGAAGGCCAACAAGCAGCGCGTCGTCGGCTGGGCCCAGGACCACGTGAGCAAGGTGTCGGTCACCGGCGACACCGCGACCATCCGCGACTGCACCAAGAACTTCACCTTCTCCCTGGACAGCTCCGGCGACCCGGCGTCCCGGCCGGACCCGTGGTACGACGTGCGCGGCACCCTCGTGCGAGAGCACGGCCGCTGGATCGTCACCCGGGCGACGAGCACCACCTTGACGACCAGCTGCCTCTGACCCGCAGGGCCTGCCGGATCGGCCTGAGGGATCGGCCTGCGGGATCGGCCTGCGGGATCGGCCTGCGGGATCGGCCTGCGGGATCGGCCTG
>JBDTXF010000567.1:0-2310 GCA_040006355.1 Nocardioidaceae bacterium
CGGTCACGACCCGTCGGAGTCTCAATCTGAGACACATCCGGCGGCGGCGTACGGCGTCTGCGAGCGCTTTCGTCACAGCCATTGCCAGCCCCGGCCGACCGGGGTCAAGATGCTGCAGACGGGCTGTCCAAGGACAGGGGGGACTCGACACGACGAGGGCTACACGGCTTGGGGGTGTTCTTGACGTCGACGCCGACGCCGCGGGGTGACTCCGGCGCGCCCGACCAGCCGGGCGTGGCGGAGAGTCGCGTCCGGTTCCTCACCGCGGACGTGCCCGCGCCCAGGACGGTCCGCGACCCGATCCTGGCCTCTTGGCGTCGCTCCCACCAGCTCCACGTGGCCGCTGACAAGATCGAGATGTCCTACGACGACGATCTCCAGCTCGACACGCGCCTCACGCGCAGCGCGGAGCCCGTCCTGCGCAGCCTGCGCAACCAGCTGGAGGGCCAGTCGGTCAGTGTCATCCTCACCGACCCGACCGGGCTGGTCCTGCGCCGGCTCACCGGGGACGGCGAGCTCGAGCGCCACCTGGACCGCGTGCTGCTGGCACCCGGTTTCAGCTATGCCGAGGAGTTCGTCGGAACCAACGGCATCGGCACCGCGCTGGAGATCGGTGGTCCCGCCCATGTCTTCGGTCACGAGCACTACGCCGAGCACCTCGAGGACCTGGCGTGCGCCGGTGTCCCCATCCACCACCCGATCTCCGGCCGCCTCGTCGGCGCCGTGGACCTGACCTGCTGGCGACGTGACGCCGGGGCGTTGCTGCTCACGCTGGCCAAGACGACCGCCGAGCAGATCCGGCAGGCACTGCTGACCGACGCCAGCTCCCACGAGATGGGGCTCTTCCAGGAGTACCTGCGCACGTGCAGCCGCAGGACCGGAGTCGTGTTCGCGCTGAGCCGTGACGTGGTCATCCTCAACGACTACGCGCGCACGGTGCTCGACGTCGCCGACCAGTCGACTCTGATCGCGCAGGCCAACGAGACACTGACCTCCGGTCACCACGGCACCACGACCGTTCAGCTGCCGTCAGGCCAGACCGCCCGGCTGTCGTGCCGCCCCGTCGGTGCCGGCGGCGAGCTCGCGGGCGTGGTCGCCCACGCCCGGCTGACTCCCAAGAGCGACCAGCTCCTCGGCGTGCGCGGCGAGGCGCCACGGATGCCGCTGCCCGGGCTGGTCGGGTCGAGCTCGCCCTGGCTGCACGTCTGTCACGAGGTCGAGAGGGTCTTCCGTGCCGGCGAGTGGCTCGCACTGGAGGGGGAGCCGGGGACCGGGAAGCTCGCGCTGCTGCGCGCCGTCCAGCTCCGACGTCAGCCGGTGGGCCGCTTCGTGGTGCTGGAGTCGACCGGGGCCCACGACGACCCCGGATGGCTGGCGGCCGCGCGCACGGCCATCGCCGGGGCCGACACGCTCGTCCTCCGTCACGCCGACCAGCTCGACGACCCGACCCTGCGCGCGCTCGCTGCGACCCTCGGCGACGCCCGCACCGAGCGCGACGGTCCCCTCTGGGCGGCGGTGACCCTGGAGCCGGGCAGCGCGCGATCTGCCCTCCAGCAGCTGATGCGGCTCTTCCCGAGCACCGTCGAGGTGCCACCGCTGCGCCTGCACCTGGAGGACCTCGAGCTGGTGGTGCCGCTGTTCTTGTCGCGGTTCTCGCAGAGCGGTCGGCTGGTCTGCTCCGCCGAGACGATGCGGGTGCTGCGACGGATGTCCTGGCCGGGCAACTACGCCCAGGTGCAGGAGACCCTGCGCGAGGTGGTCCGGCACCGACGCACCGGCACCATCGAGCCGACCGACCTGCCGCCCGCGGCGCACGCGGTGAGCCGTCGCGTGCTCAGCCCGTTGGAGTCGATGGAGCGCGACCTGATCGTCCGGTGCCTCGCGGACGCAGAGGGGAACAAGGTGCGGGCCGCTCGGTCGCTGGGGATGTCGCGGGCGACGATCTACCGCAAGATCCACGAGTACGGCATCGTCCCGCCCACCTCCTGAGGCTGATGTGGCGCTCGTCTCACATTGAGACGAGAGGCACCGGGATCGCTGCGTAGGGTCCGTGCAGGGCCTGACCCCGGCCCGTCTGCCCATCGGAGGTGGCTCCATGGCGTCCTCGTCTTCCGACCTCGCCTCGTCCCTGCTGCAGGCCGGGCTGCTCACTGGCGTCGTGCTCGTCGCGCAGGTGTTCGTCCTGCGGAACCTGCCGATCGAGAGCGTCCCGGGCGTGCTCCGCGGTCGCGTCGAGCTCTGCAACCGGCTGCGTCCGTGGCTGATCGCGGCCGCGGCGGCGATGACCGCGGCGGGGCTGCTGCTGCAGAT
>JBDTXF010000568.1:0-2296 GCA_040006355.1 Nocardioidaceae bacterium
CGCCTCGTCGAAGTCGGAGACCAGCTGCGCCCGGTCCGGGAACCGCATGGCCTCCCACACGTCGCCGAGCGGCTCGCGCTGCATCCCGCTGACGTGGGCGAGGCACTGGCGGACCGTCAGCCCCGGCTGGGTGACCTCTGCCAGCAGGGAGTCCAGGGTGTCGTCGAGGGTGAGCCTCCCCTCGTCGCGCAGCTGCATCACCATCGCGGCCGTGAAGGTCTTGGTGTTCGACGCGATCAGGAACTGGTGGTCGGTGCCCGGCGGAGTGCCCGGGTCGTCGAGGCGGGCCGACCCGACGCCGTCGGACCACACCAGCCCGCCACCGCGGACGACACCGGCGAAGACACCGGGCACACGGTCCTTGCGCTGCTGGTCCAAGACGATGCGGTGCAGGGCGCGGGCGGTGTCGTCACGGAGGTCGGTCACCGCACGAACCCTAGCGAGGGGGCTGCCGCAGCAGGAGGTCCCGCGCCGCCGCATCCATCGGGCCACTGCGCTCCACGAGGTGGGCGGCGATCTCGTCGCGGTGCTCGGAGGTCTTGTTGCCGCCGTACTTCAGCTTGGCACGCACCGCCTCGACCCGGAGCCGCAGGCCGCGGATGCCCGGCAGCTGGCGGCGGTCGCTCTCCAGGTGGGTGCTGGGGGTGCGGCGCGTCGAGCCCACAGGCTCGAAGTGCACGAGCTGCGCGGCGAGGATCGCGGCCTTCTCGTCTGCGTCGTCGACGACCTCGGCACGGCAGAGCAGCTGGACGCCGGTGTAGTAGCTGGTCGGCACCCCCAGGTCGGGGTCCGTACCGGGGTTGGCGTTCCACGCCGCTTCGACGTAGACGTAGTCGCCGGTCAGCGCGAGCACGACGTGCGGGTCCGCGGCGATCGCGTCCCAGGCGGGGTTGGGCCGCGCCAGGTGCAGCAGCACGGTGGAGTCCCCGTCGTACAGGAAGTGCGTGGGCACCACGACCGGGTAGCCGTCGACGAGGCCGGCGGTGACGAGCTGGCCGAAGTCCGAGCGGGCGAGCACCTGCTGCCACTCGTCACGAGTGGCGGCGTCCCAGGGGTGGATGAGCATGTGCCCATCCTCCCCCGGGACGCCGCTGTCAGCCGAGGAGGCTCGAGACCTTCACGAACGTCTCGTAGACGCCGTAGACGAGCGGCAGACCGACGACCGCCCAGGCGACCACCAGCAGGACCGGCTGGGTGGAGGTCGCCGTGGCCGTGCGGGTCGCCGTGGCGACTCCCCCGCCGGACCGCTCATCGGTGAGCTGGCGCTCCTCGCGGTCGGGCTCGTGGAAGCGCTCGGACACCTGGCGCACCAGCAGGTTGGCCACCAGGCCGACGGCCAGCACCCCGACCATCGTCAGCAGCGCGGGCCGGTAGGCCTCGTAGGTCAGCTTGCCGGGAGTGCCCTTGGCGTCCAGGAAGCCGTTGACGATCAGCGGTCCCGCGACGCCGGCTGCCGACCACGCGGTGAGCAGCCGGCCGTGGATCGCGCCCACCTGGAAGGTGCCGAACAGGTCGCGGAGGTAGGCCGGGATCGTCGCGAACCCGCCGCCGTAGAAGGAGATGATGATGCCGGCGAGGAGCACGAACAGCCCGGTGGCCTGGTGGCCGGTGGTCGCGAGCAGCGCGTAGACGACCATGCCGACGCCGAGGTAGCCCAGGTAGATGGGCTTGCGGCCCACCACGTCGGAGGTCGAGGACCACACGAAGCGGCCGGCCATGTTGCAGATCGAGAGCAGGCCGACGAACCCTGCCGCGGCAGCGGGGTCGACGCTCGAGCCGCTGCCCGAGCGGAAGAAGTCCTGGATCATCGGCGCGGCCTGCTCGAGGATGCCGATGCCGGCGGTGACGTTGCAGAACAGGACCACCCACAGCAGCCAGAACTGCGGCGTCCTCACGGCGTTCGCCGCCGAGACGCTCGCGGTGGTGACCATCGCCTTCCGCTTGACCGTGGACAGGTCGAAGCCCTCGGGGACCCAGCCGTCGGCGGGCACCTTGATCAGCCAGGCGCCGAACAGCATCACCACCAGGTAGACGACACCGAGCGTCACGAACATCGAGGCGACCGCCGACCCGCTCGCCACCGAGGTCGCGTCCTTGGCGTTGAACCCGCTGTCGTAGAGCGCCAGCAGCTTGCTCTCCACCGGCGAGGCGACCAGCGCGCCGCCTCCGAAGCCCATGATCGCGAGCCCGGTGGCGAGACCCGGACGGTCGGGGAACCACTTGATCAGCGTCGACACCGGGGAGATGTAGCCGATGCCCAGGCCGATGCCGCCGATCACGCCGTAGCCGAGGTAGA
>JBDTXF010000569.1:0-2295 GCA_040006355.1 Nocardioidaceae bacterium
CCGCAGCCCGAGTGAAGGGCGCAGCGACTGCGAGGCGACGTCCATGCCGTAGTGAGGGGCCGTCCAGGTAGTCTCAAATTGCCCATCGGCGAGCTCGCCCGGGCCGCGGACGTCACCTTGCCGCTCTAGCACCAGAGGTCGCCGAGTGCCGGTTCTGCTCCTGATCGGCGCTGGCCACGCGCACCTCCACGTGATCAAGCGCGCGGGGGGGCTGGCTGCGGCTGGGTATCGGGTGCAGGTCCTCGCCCCTCGATACTTCGACTACAGCGGTGTCGCGTCGGCGAGGGCCGCAGGCGTGCTGCCCAGCGACGCCGGGCGGGTCGACGTGCGGGCTCTTGCTCGGGCGTCCGGTGTCGAGCTCCACCAGGGCACCCTGGAGTCACTCGATCTGCAGACGCGGATCGCGGTCACGTCCGACGGAGCACAGGTGTCCTACGACGTGCTGTCGGTGAACATCGGCAGTGTGGTTGCTCCGGTCGGCATCACCGTTCATCCGGCTGTCCTCAGAGTGAAGCCGCTGAGCGGGCTCGCCGATCTGGACGTCCGGCTGCGAGCGTTCAGGCAGCCGGGTGCCACGGTGAGCGTCGTAGGTGGCGGTGCGTCCGGCTTGGAGCTGGCCGCCCACCTGTCGGTGCGAGCGGACGTCGTACTGGTCCGGTTGGTGGAGTCGGGGACCGTCATCGGTGCGGGCCTGCCCGAGGGCGCACGCAAGCGGATCGTGCGGCTCCTCGCAGCGCGAGGCGTGGTTGTGCATACCCGGTGCGTGGTGCGGGACCTGGGGGAGCGACAGCTGGTCTGCGACAACGACACGGAGATGTCCCACGATGTCGCCGTGCTCGCCACCGGGCTGACCGCGCCCTCGCTGCTCGCCGAGCTCGGAATCGGTGACGGGCGCGGGGTGCCGGTGCGGGCAACACTCCAGCATGTCGACCGAGACGACATCTATGCGGTGGGCGACTGCGCGAGGTTCGTCCCGGGTCCGCTGCCGCGCGTCGGCGTGCACGGGGTCCGGCAAGGTCGGGTCCTGCACGGCAGCCTGCTGGCGCGGGTTCGGGGAGGGCAGCTGCCGGTCTACGAGCCGCAGCGCCGTGCACTGTCGATCCTCGATCTCGGTGACGGCGTCGGTCTGGCTGTCTGGGGACGCTGGTGGTGGTACGGCGCCGGTGCTCTGCGACTCAAGCGATTCATCGATCAACGGTGGTTGAGGACCTATCAGGAGTGAGGCTCCGACCGACGACGGCGAGCAGGAGCGGAAGGTTGAGCCCGGTCCCGCGGCCGATGTCCAGCACCCGCGATCCCTCTCCCTTGCGTTTCGGCGAGGCGATGAGTCCGGTGCTGAGCACTGAACCAGTAGGAGTGACACGACGATGTCGGATCCCACGGTTCTCAGCACGACGAAGCGAGGCGGGAAGGGTTTCCCCGGCTCACCGGGTTTCCCAGTCGTGACAGCTTCCCGACCGCCGGATGACGCTACCCGGAAGTCCTCCTTCCGAGAGCTGGTGGAGCCCGAGATCGCGGTCCTGCTCAGGGTGGCCCTCAGCATCACCTCGAACCGGGCCGATGCCGAGGACCTCGTGCAGGAGACCCTGCTGCGCGCCTACCGGGCGATCGACCGTTTCGACGGCCGCCATCCGCGGGCCTGGCTGCTGACCATCCTGCGCAACACCAACGCCAACCTGCACCGCCGCCAACGGCCGGGCACGATCGGTGACTGGGAGCTCATCCGGACCGCGCGCCCGGCCTTCGGCAGCGCCGAGCTGCCGAGTGCCGAGGACAGCTTCGTGCACGAGGAGCTACACGCGGATCTGGAGACAGCCGTCCGCGCGCTGGACCCCCCCTTCCGGGCCGCGCTCATCCTCGTCGACGTCCACGACCTGAGCTACTCCGAAGCGGCTGCGGTCATGGGGGTCCCGGTCGGCACCGTGATGTCTCGACTCAGCCGCGCACGCGATCGGGTCCGCACATCCCTCCGATTCAGCCCACTCACCCGAGGAGACCTGTCATGACTGGGACTCTGCGTCAGATGCTGACCTGCCACTGGTCCGCGCGCCGCATCCAGCGCTATCTCGACGCTGACCCCGCTGCACCGCTGACGCCCGGCGAGATCTCGCGCCTCGAAGGACACCTCGCGACCTGCGAGAGGTGCAGCCAGGTCGCCACCGAGCACCGTGCCCTGCACCGGGCTCTGTCGCTGTGGTCAGGAGGTACGGGCGTCGACCCGGCGTCGGTCGACCGGGTCCGCGACTTCCTGTCCACGATCAATGATGAGGACACCGCGTGACCACCGACCAGCCG
>JBDTXF010000570.1:0-2289 GCA_040006355.1 Nocardioidaceae bacterium
CAGCCGGCTCAGAGCCCCCCGGCACCCGCCACCGGGGTCAGCGACCCCGCAGGCGCAAGGTCACCGCGGCCGCCGTACGGCGGGTGGCGACGACGACGGCGGCGACGCCGGGCGGCTCGAGGCCCGAGGGGCCCGAGGGGTAGGTCACCGCCACGCCGGCGACCGGGTGCTCGTTGTGGTCCAGCACGACCGCGGCGACCGAGGCGAAGCCGGGGGTCACCTCGCCGTCCTCGACGGCGTAGCCGCGCTGCCGGGTCTCGGCCAGCAGCACGCGCAGGGCGCTGAGCGACCGGGGCCCGGCGCCGTGCCGGTCGACGAAGGCCGAGCGGTCGGGGAAGGTCGCCCGCACCTGCGCCGGCGGCAGGTGCGCGAGGATCGCCCGGCCGCTCGCCGTCAGCTGCGCCGGCAGCCGGACGCCGACGTCGGTGACCAGGGGCGGCCGGCCCGGGGCCCGCTCCTCGAGCACGTAGAGCACGTCGCGCCCGTGCAGGACCGCGAGGTGCGCGCTGTGACCGACGGTGTCGGCGAGGGTGGCCAGCTGCCGGCGGGTGATGCGCTGCAGGGGCTCCTGGCGGGCGTAGCCGCTGCCCACCTCGAACGCGGCCACCCCCAGCCCGTAGCGGTGCTCCTCGACGAGGTGCACCACGAAGCCCTCCTCGACCATCGCCCCCAGCAGGTGGTAGGCCGTCGAGCGCGGGATCCCGACCGCGGACGCCAGCCGGTCCAGCGTCACTGGGTCCGGCTGACCGGCCAGGAAGCGCAGCACGCGGAGCGTTCGTGTCGCGGCGGGGACTTGACCCATGGGCCGCAACCTAGCCCTACCGCGGGCCTGGTTCACTGGTTCCGCACCACACCCACGGTCCGTCGCCGAGACTGGGTGCCACGTCCCGCACATCCGACCGAGAGGCTCCCGGTGTCTTCACGCTCCGCCGCCCAGGTGCTCAGCTCCCTGGTCCTGCTCGCCACCGTCCTGGTCGCCGTCCCCGTGGTGCTGTCGTCCCCCGCGCAGGCCGCGCTGCCGAGCAAGGCCACCTGGCTCTCCGACGTGCGCACGGCGATGAGCGGCTCGCGCGGGTACGTCGACCGACGGGTCGCCCGCGGCACTCACAAGCCGGCCGTGAACCTCGACATCGACAACACCTCCCTGGCCAGCCACTACGACAACGGCAGGGCCGTCGCCATCGTGCTGCGCTTCGCCCGCCATGCGCGGAGCCAGGGGGTGACCCTGCTGTTCAACACCGGCCGTGTCCGCGGTGGCGGCCGGATGGTGGCGGTGGCCGCGCTGCTGAAGAGGGCCGGCTACTCGGTCGGCGAGGTCTGCGGGCGCACCAGCTCCCGGGAGGGGCTCTCGCACAGCAAGCAGCGCTGCCGGGCCCGCTTCGCGAACGAGGGCTACACCCTGATCGCCAACGTGGGCAACCGCAGCACCGACTTCACCGGTGGCGGCTACGGCCGCGCCTTCCGGCTGCCGAGCTACGGCAGCCAGCTCGCCTGATTCTCGGATCCGAGACACGCTCGGGCAGCCGTCCCTGGTCAGGCCCGCCGGGGACGGGTGGAATGGGGTCATGACCTCGCCGCAGCCCGTGACCGTGGGCGTCGGACCGCTCTCGTTCTCCGACGTCCTCGCCGTCGCCCGCGACGGCGCTCCGGTCGACCTCGGTGCCGATGCCGTCGCTGCGATCGGGCGGGCCCGTGAGTCCGTCGAGGTGCTCGCCGCGGCCGCCACCCCGTCGTACGGCATCTCCACCGGCTTCGGCGCGCTCGCGACCCGGCACATCCCCACCGACATGCGAGCCCAGCTCCAGCGGTCCCTGGTGCGCTCGCACGCCGCCGGCAGCGGGCCCGTGGTGGAGCCCGAGGTCACCCGGGCGCTGATGCTGCTCCGGCTGTCCACGCTGGCGACCGGGCACACCGGCATCCGGCTGGGGACCGCGCAGACGATGGCCGGCATGCTCAGCCACGGGATCACCCCGGTGGTCCACGAGTACGGCTCCCTCGGCTGCTCGGGGGACCTCGCACCGCTCTCGCACTGCGCGCTCGCGCTGATCGGCGAGGGTGACGTCACCGACGTCCACGGCGTACGACGCCCGGCGGCCGTCGCGCTGAGCGAGGCCGGCCTGGCCCCGGTCGAGCTCCAGGCCAAGGAGGGCCTCGCCCTGATCAACGGCACCGACGGCATGCTCGGGATGCTGGTGATGGCGATCGTCGACCTGCGGATGCTGCTCAAGGCAGCCGACATCACCGCCGCGATGAGCGTCGAGGGCCAGCTCGCCACCGACCGGGTCTTCG
>JBDTXF010000571.1:0-2288 GCA_040006355.1 Nocardioidaceae bacterium
GCAGCGTGGTGTGGGTCCTCTGCCTCGGCTCCGACGCCCGCCCGGGTCAGGGCCTGCTCACCGAGCGTGCCGACGCCATCCAGCTGGTCGGGCTCAACCTGGACACCGGCGCCGGGACGATGATCGGCATCCCGCGCGACTCCTACGTGGAGATCCCCGGGCACGGGCGCAACAAGATCAACGCCTCGATGACCTACGGCGGTCCGCAGCTGATGGCCGACTCGGTCGCAGGACTGGTCGGCGTCCGACCCGACTACGTCTTCACCACCGGGTTCCTGGGGTTCCGGGCGATGGTCCGGGCGATCCACGGCGTGACGGTGGACTCGAAGTTCGCCTTCTCCGACCCGATCCGTCCCCAGGGCTACGTCGAGGGCCGGAACCGGCTCAACCCCTACCAGGCGCTGATCTTCGGTCGGGTCCGCCACCCCCTGCCGCGGGGGGACTTCGACCGGTCGGCGAACCAGCAGGAGCTGCTGCGCAGCATCCTGCGCAAGGTCCGGACCCACCGGTCCGACGCGGGCTACCTCGAGCACGGCCTGCTGACAGCGGTGAAGAGCATGAACACCAACGTGGGTCCGGCCCAGCTCTACAGGCTGGCGCAAGCGGTCACCGGCATCGAGCCGCGCAGGCTGAGCGGCTGCGTGATCCAGGGGCCGACGGGCTACGCCGGCGCGGCCAGTGTGGTCTACCCGGACGTGGCGCAGGCCCGGCGGCTGGGCGACGACGCCCGCGCGGACGGCACCCTCGACAGCGGGTGCTGAGGGGTGCCCTCGGCAGTGCCGAACCGCCGGCGGCCCCGCCCCTCGAACCGCTGACCACCTCGTCAGCCGCACCGGTCGATCAGACCGGGCTGGCGTCGGTGCCGGGCCCGCGGGCCCGCAGCACCGCGAGGAACCCGGGTATCTGGTCCGGAACGTCTGGTTCACCCATGGGCACCGTCGCGATGGAGGTCGGCTCGGACAGCAGGACCTGCCACTGGTCGACGGGGAAGCACTGTGCGAACTGCGGTCCACCGAAGGGGGCTGGGGCAGGGATACCCGCGGCGACCGCGCGTGCGAGGGGCGCCGGCATCTGGGTCGAGGTCGCTCCGAGGTACTCGAGGTAGCCGAGCCCGCTGGACACGTTCGTCTCCGCGAGGAGCAGGGTGCCACGCCCACCCAGCATCGCACGCAGGTTGGTGGCCAGCGCGGTGCCGCCCTCCCGGCCGAGGGTGTGGAAGACGCCCCGGACGAGGATGTTGACCTCCCCGAGCTCGGTCGCGAGCCGTCGGCCGACGCCTGGCGTGGTCAGGTCCAGCGCGCGGAAGGAGATGTTGTCGATGCCGCGGGACTCCTCCTCCGCCCGGCTGATCGCGTGGGGCGCGAGGTCGATGCCGACTGCGGACGGGTACTCGGCCGCCAGCATCCGTGTGATCCGTCCGTTGCCGCAGCCCGCGTCGACGACGGCCAAGCTGGTGTCAGCCCTGCGCCGCAGCTCGTCGAGGTAGCCTCGCGCCTCCTCGGGTTCTTCCGGGTCCCAGAGCACGTCCCCGTGCGTCCCCGTCACCTTCACGTCGGCCCAGTAGAGGTCCCACCGTGCGTCCACGTCCTTCGGAGCCTGCCGCGACAGACGGATGGCGTTGGGGACGATGAGGAACTTCTTCCACGACAACGGAGTCTCCTTCGGAGAGCGGAGCGGGTGCCGGGCCGGTATGCCGCGTCGACGAAGCGGTCTACCCGCTGATCGTATCGGGCTGAGCGGCCGAACTCCGCAGCGCGCGGCGGCCCCGCAGCCGGTCGGTCATCTCCTTGGCGGGGAGCGGTGCGCTGAAGTGAGGACCCTGCGCGAAGCGACAGCCCAGGGCCTGGAGCTGCGCAGCCTCCGCCGCCGTCTCGACCCCGTCGACGATGGGGGTGAGCTGCACCGCCTCGATGAGCTGGACGACGGCCGCGGCCAGGCGGCGCTGCTGGGGGTCGGTGTCCACGCCCGTGACGAGCGCCCGGTCGATCTTGACCATGTCGACGGGCAGCCGTTGACAGCTGATCGAGCAGTAGCCCGTGCCGAAGTCGTCGATGGCCAGGCCCACGCCCTCGGCCCGCAGGTCGTGCAGGGTCTGGATGATCTCGGGCTCGTCCTGCATCAGCTCGCTCTCGGTGATCTCCAGGACTACGCTGGTCGGCGGGACCTCCCACCGTCGCAGGGCCTCGGTGACGAAAGCGACGAGAGCAGCGCCGCGGAAGTGGACGGGCGAGATGTTGACGTGCAGGTGGAACGACGCCGGTAGCACGAGCTCGTGCTGCCAGAGTCCC
>JBDTXF010000572.1:0-2281 GCA_040006355.1 Nocardioidaceae bacterium
GGAGATCGACAACTGGCGCTGGGCCGGGGTGCCGTTCTTCCTGCGCACCGGCAAGAAGATGGCCGAGGGCGCCCGGATCATCTCGATCGCGTTCAAGGAGCCGCCACGGACGATGTTCCCCGCGGGCTCCGGGGTGGGTGCCGCAGGTCCGGACCACCTGACCTTCGACCTCGCCGACCAGTCCCGGATGTCGCTGTCCTTCTACGGCAAGCGACCCGGGCCGGGGATGAGGCTGGAGAAGCTGTCGATGCAGTTCGCCACCCACGAGACCGGCAGCGCCAAGGGGGTGCTGGAGGCCTACGAGAGGCTGATCCACGACGCGATGCGAGGTGACCACACGCTGTTCACGACCGCTGACGGCATCGAGGAGCTCTGGGACAAGTCCCAGCAGCTGGTGTCGGACCCCCCGCCGGTGCGGCACTACGCGCCCGGCAGCTGGGGGCCCAACGCGATCCACCAGCTGGTCGCCCCGCACGCCTGGCGGCTGCCGTTCGAGCGCTCGTGGCGGCGCCCGAACTCGTTCGCCGAGTAGCCGGCCGCTGCGCCGCTCAGGCGCGCGGCATCAGCAGCCAGGCGACGACGTAGGCCACCAGGAGCGAGCCGAAGCCGAACACGGTGCCGAGCACGACGACCAGCCGGATCAGGTTCGCATCCACGCCGGTGTAGTCCGCGACGCCGCCGCAGACGCCGGAGAGCCAGCGGTCCTCACGGCTGCGGACGAGCCGCCTCGGAGCCGGCGCGGGCTGTGCGGTGGGCTGATCGGTCATCAGAGTTCTCCTCGGGTGTCGGGCAGCTCGTCGTCGCGCTGCCGGCGCCGGCTGACGCCCTTCGCCATGAAGGCGACGAGCCCGACGACCGCGGCGACGACGAGGATCAGCGGGAGCAGCCAGCCGGTGTCCTGGTTGTCCACGAGACCGGCGGCGTGCATCGCCCAGGTCCCGGCGATCCCCAGGAAGACCAGGCCGACGACCAGGTAGCTGACGTTGAGCGGGTGGGTGGCCCGCTCCTGCGGTGTGCTGCTCATCAGGGTGTCCTCACGTCGATGTGGCCGGCGAACAGATGGGTGATGAGGTCCACGGTGCCGCCGGCGCCGCCCTGGCCCTCGCTCGTGGAGATGTCGAACCCGCCGGCGACGTGGTGCGGGAGGTCGATCTGGCCGGGCCCGGAGATGTCGGCCTGGATGTGGGTGCCCACGCCGCGGGGGAGCACCACGACCACCTCGCCCGCACGGGCACCGATGTCGATGGTGCGGCCGACCAGGTCCTGCGGGTCGGCGACCCGGCTGAGGTCCACCGTGACGCGTCCGCTCGGCACGAAGTAGCTGTCCTGGACCGCGTCGGCGCTCACCGGGCGTGCGGTGAGCCGTCCGCCGTCGGCACCGAGGCCCACCGACCCGACCACGGAGGTGACGGCCAGGGCGAGGGAGGCGAGGATGCCGAGCAGGACCAGCCCGCCGGCCCGGCCGACGAACGCTCCCAGCACCAGCATCGCGCCGACGACCGTCAGGGCGAGGGCGGGGTAGGCCGCGTCGACGACGTGGCCGCCCGAGGCGTCGTACAGCCCCAGCAGGCCCAGTGCGACGGCGACCAGCGCCACGGTGTAGCCGAACAGCAGGGGACCCGTCCTGCGTCTCGGCGCCGGCGGGACAGGCACGTCCGTGGGTGGCGGGAGCCAGGGCGGCTGGGTGGCGTACGGCTGGGTGCCGAAGGGCTGACCGGCGCCGGGCGCCGAGGCGGGGCGGGTGCCCCGGTCCCGCAGCGCCAGGTAGACCAGCGCACCCGTGCCGACGATCAGCACCGGCCACGGGACACCGATGCCGCCCCAGCTGTTCCCGAGCAGCAGCAGCAGCGCCAGCACCGCCGCCCCGACGAGCACGGCGCTGCGGGCGGACGGCCCCATCTTGAGGGCACCCTGGGTGCGGCCGTCCTCGGGCACCAGGACCCAGGCGGCGCCGTACAGCAGGAAGCCGGCGCCGCCGAAGAAGCACAGCACCACCAGCACCACCCGCAGGACCGTCGGGTCGACGTTGAGGTGCCGTCCGAGGCCACCGGCGACGCCGGCGATCCGGCGGTCGGTGGTGCTGCGCCGCAGCTGCTCGAGGCGGGGCAGGTGGGGCCGGTCGTCGTCGGGCGGAGGACCGTCGGGGGGTCGGGTCTGCTCGTCGGTGCTCGACGGGCCGGGTGTCTGGGTCATGTCATCGATCCTGGGCCCTCGCACGGCTGCGCACCATCAGGGAGACCCCTGGTTCGCACCGGGGTGGCGAGGTCCGGGACCAGGGGCG
>JBDTXF010000573.1:0-2278 GCA_040006355.1 Nocardioidaceae bacterium
GCTGGACCGCCTCGGGTTCCCCGTCGAGCGACTGCACGAGCTCAACCCGGGCCTGGTCATCGGCTCGATCAGCGGCTTTGGTCACGACGGGCCCGAGGGCGGCCGCGCCGGCTACGACCAGATCGCCCAGGGCGAGGCCGGCCTGATGTCGCTGACCGGGCCTTCGGCCGACGACCCGACCCGGGTCGGGGTCCCGATCGGGGACCTGCTGGCCGGCATGTACGGCGCCTACGGCGTGCTCGCCGCGCTGCACGAGCGGGAGACCACCGGACGCGGTCGCGTGGTGCGGACCAGCCTGCTCGCCTCCGTGGTGGGCGTGCACGCCTTCCAGGGCACCCGGTGGACCGTCGCCGGCGAGGTGCCGCACGCGCTCGGCAACCATCACCCGTCGATCTCGCCCTACGGGCTCTTCCGCACCGCGGACACTCCGGTCCAGATCGCCTGCGGCAACCAGCGCCAGTGGACCGCCCTCGCGAGCCTGCTCGGCATCGACGACCCTCGCTTCGAGGAGCCGGCCGACCGGGTCGCCCATCGTGTCGAGCTGATCGGCGTCCTCGAGGCCGCGCTGGCCGCCGACAGCGCCGGGTCCTGGCTGCCCCGGCTGGCGGCGCTCGGCATCCCGGCCGGCAAGGTGCGCACGCTCGACGACGTCTACACCTGGGACCAGACGCTCTCCCAGGGCCTGCTCATCGACGTCGAGCACCCGACCCTCGGCCCGGTGCGGCTGCCCGGGCCGCCGCTGCGGTTCGACGACAACGCCTTCGCCGGTGCCCGCCAGGAGCATCTCCCTCCGCCGCTGCTCGGCGAGCACGACGCGTCGGTGCGGGCCTGGCTCGATTCGCTGGACTGACGGTCAGCGGTTGCGGGGGCGGAACCGGTGGCCTGGCCGGACCGGGTACTGCTCCAGGCCGCTCATGTCGCGGAACGTCTCGGGCTGGGTGTCCGCGAGGTGCGCCCGGGCGCGGAACCGGTAGCGCCACACCATGAACCCGCCGCCCAGCCAGCCGACGTACTGCACGCACATGGCGAGCTTGTAGGCCCCCGGGCTGTAGTCGGTCGAGCTCCCGGGGGTGACGGCGTCGAGCACCAGGCCGATCGCGAAGACGGCGAGGAGCGAGGCCAAGAAGCCCCCGACGTTGACGATGCCGCTGGCCTGGCCGAGCCGGGAGGCCGGGGCGAACGTCCGCGCGAGGTCGAACCCGATCATCGAGCCGGGGGCGCCGAGGCCCGTGGTGAAGACCAGCAGCGCGAGTAGCCACAGCGGCGCGTCACCCGGCAGCAGGAGCACCACGGTCCAGGTGGTCGCCATCGCCACCACGATGCCGAGCACCACGGTCGACCGCTGCCAGGGGTGCCGCGCGATGTAGCCGCCGATCACCGGGCCGCCGAGGATGAACACCCCGACCAGCAGGGTGAGCAGCGCGCCGGCCTCGGTGTCCGAGCGGTGCTCGGCGTGCACGAAGAACGGGAACCCCCACAGCAGCCCCATCACGTTGGCGGCGAACGGGGCGGTGAAGTGCGACCACAGTCCCAGCCGGGTGCCCGGGTCCTGCCAGGCGAGCCTGAGGTCACGTCCGACCGTGCGCACGTCCTTCACCGACCGCGAGGGCGGCGCACCGGGCGGCACGTCGCGGACCACCAGCAGCGTGAGCAGCCCGAGCAGCACCCCGGCCGAGGCGCTCACCGCGAACGTCGTCGTCCAGCCGTACGACGTCAGCGCACGTGACAGCGGGATCGCCGCGACGAGCGCGCCGCACTGACCGAGCATCGCGGTGAACGCGGTGAGCAGCGGGCTCCGCATCGCGGGGAACCAGGAGGCGATGATCCGCAGCACGCTGATGAACACCATGGCGTCGCCCATGCCGACGAAGACCCGGGCGACCAGCGCCCCGGCGTACGTCCCGGTGAAGGCGAAGCCGAGCTGCGCAGCCGTCATGAAGACGGTGCCGGCGATCAGCAGGCGCTGCGGGCCGAAGCGGTCCAGGAGCACGCCGACCGGGATCTGCATGGCGGCGTAGACCAGCAGCTGCAGCACGGTGAACGTGGACAGCTGGGAGGCGCTGATGTGGAAGCGCTCGGAGGCGACGATCCCGGCGACCCCGAGCGACGACCGGTGGAAGATCGCCAGGAAGTAGACCGCGACGGCGGTCCCCCACACGCCCAGCGCCCGCCGTCCGCCGAGCCGGTAGTCCTCGGTCACCGCGACTCCGGGGCGGCAGACCCGGACGGCTTCGCCGGCAGGAGGGACGAGGACTCGGACATCGGGTCCATCGTAGGT
>JBDTXF010000574.1:0-2277 GCA_040006355.1 Nocardioidaceae bacterium
GCCGGGGATCCTCGCCGATCTGCACCCCGAAGCGGCCCTCGGCGACCAGCCGGTCGGGCACGTTGCTGGACCACGCACCGGTCTGCACGATGCCGAAGGACAGCGCGTAGGGGATCTTCCCCACGAACGACGGGTCCGGGTCGCGGTTGCGCTCGGCCTCGAAGGCCATCAGCGCCGCATGGACCGGCAGGAACGCCTCAAACGCGCTGACCCCCTCATAGCGCATCGAGCCGTGCGCCGAGCGTCCGGCGACCTCGATCCGGAAGGTGAGCGCCCCCGCCGTCGCGGTGATGATCTTGCCGCTGGTCGGCTCGGTGATCACCGCGACGTCGCCGATGTGACCGCGACGCAGGGTCGCGAAGCCGCCGAGGCCGCCGTCCTCCTCGCCCACCACGCAGTGCACGGCCAGCGGCCGCTCGAGGCGCAGGCCCGCGGCCCTCAGCGTGCGGACCACGGCGAGGTTGGCCGTGACCCCGGCCTTCATGTCGCAGGCACCGCGCCCGAAGAGCGACCCCTCGCGGATCTCCGCGGAGAACGGGTTCGCTCCCAGCCAGCTGTCCGGGTCTCCTGGAGGGACGACGTCGAGGTGGCCCTGGAGCACCAGGCCGGGCATCTGGTCGCCGGTGCCGCCGACCGTGCCGACCACCCCCACGGCCTGCGAGCGGGCCACCTCGACGCCGGGGAACCACGGGTCTGCGGCGAGCTCGTCGAGGTCGATGTCCCAGCGGTCCACGTCGGTGTCCAGGTCGCGCAGCATGCCCGCTGCCACCTCCTGCACCTCGATCTCGGCGTCCGTGCCGCCCATGCTCGGGATGCGCACGAGCTCCATCAGGGACTCGATGAGGGCCGCCTCGTCGAGCTGGCCGAGGACGGAGCGCTCCGCGGACGTCAGATCTTCGTTCATGGCTCCGAGTGTGCCGCACCGGGGCCAGGGGCCGGGTCAGGAGCTGACGAGCAGGGTCCGAACCACACGCAGCCCGACCGAGAGACGGGCCAGGTCGGCGTGCTCGTCGGAGCAGATCTCCTCCAGCGTGCCGACGGCGCGGGAGACCACCACGGAGTCCTGGTCCTCCCAGTCGGCGATGCGGACCGGCACGGGCAGCTCGGCGCCGGTGCTCGAGAGCACCTGTGCGGTCAGCCGGGCGTGCACGGTGTGCAGGTCGTCGCGCAGCGCCGCCCGCGCCATCGTCTGCCAGCGGTCGTCGCGCGGCAGCGCGAGGATCCGGGCGACCAACGTGGACAGGCCGAGCCGCTCAGCGAGAGCGAAGTGGACGCGGGCGACCTCGAGCGGGTCGATGTCGTCGCGCTTCGCGATCTCGACGACGTTCAGCACGGTGTACGCCGGGGGGAGCACCGCCACCTTGACGGCGAGATCCTCGGGCACCCCCTGGCCGACGAGCGCGTCCCGCCGCTGGGCGAACGAGTCGGCCTCGCGCCCGCCGAGCAGGTCCGGCAGGGCGCTGACCACCTGCTGCGCCACCACTCCGAAGAACTCGACCGTCGCCTCGCTGTCCATCGGCGGGCGGCGGTTGTTGATCAGCCAGCGCGACGCCCGCTCCACGAGGGTGCGCATCTCCAGCCGCATCCGGGTCTGCACGGCTGCGTCGATGCTGTTGTCGTGTCCGTTGACCTCGTCGACCAGCGCCCGTGACCCGAAGATCTCGCGGGCCACGAAGTTGGCGCGGACGAGCTCCTCGGCCGACGCCGCGGTCTCCTCGGACAGCCGGTGGAAGAACGTCATGCCGGCACCGTTGACGAGGTCGTTCACCACGCTGGTGACGATGATCTCGCGGCGCAGCGGGTGTGCCTCCATCTGTTCGCGGTAGGTCTGGCGCATCTTGCGCGGGAAGTAGCCGAACAGGTCGGTGCGCAGGAACGGGTCGTCGGCCAGCTCCGTGCCGATCAGCTCGTCGGCGAGCACGATCTTGGTGTAGGCCATCAGGACCGACAGCTCGGGGACGGTGAGCCCCTCGTGGCGCTCGTGACGCTCGGCGACGCTCTTGCGGCTCGGCAGCGCCTCGAGGTCGCGGTCCAGCAGGCCCTGGCGCTCCAGGCGACGGATCCAGTCCTCGTGGACGTGCAGCAGCTGAGGTGCCTGGATGGCGGCGTTGGCGAGCGCGTGGTTCTGCTCGTAGTTGTCCTCGAGCACGAGGTGGCCGACCTCGTCGGTCATCGACGCCAGCAGGTCGTTGCGCTGCTTCTCGGTCAGGTCGCCGTTCGCGACCACCCGGTCGAGCAGGATCTTGATGTTCACCTCGTGGTCGGAGGTGTCCACCC
>JBDTXF010000575.1:0-2275 GCA_040006355.1 Nocardioidaceae bacterium
CTGGCCACAGTCGTGGCAATCGGGCTGGCAATCGGGACGGTCATGGTGATTCCTTCTGATGGGCTGTCGAGGTGAGCTGGTGCCTGCGGTTGTGATGGCCTGGACGCGGCGCCAGCAATGCGGGTCAGACCGTGACGTTCACGATCTCCGGCTCCGTGACGGAGTCGGTTGTGAGGACGCCGGCCAGGCGGCGGCGCCGCCGACGTCGGACCAGGGAGGCGGGGGCCAGCGCGACGAGGACTGCGAGTGCGAGGCCGGCGATGGCAAGCAGGACCGGCCGCCAGGATCGGTGCTGCTGGCCGAGGTTGAGGTCGGTGGTCGGGTATCCGATCATCTTGGCGGTCGCGGACGTGGTGGCGGCGTCGGTGTGATCGGCAAGATTCTGAAGGGCCGCTCTGAACCCGCCCCCGCCGACAGCTCCGTCCGGACCTGACCGAGCCGTCAAGGGCTCGAGTGTCAGACCTCGCTTGTCGGCCCATGCCCGTAGCCGCGGGTCGACGGCGTCGAGAGCACCGGCACCGGGTACCACGACACGGGACACGTCGGGCGCGTTCGTGAGGCTGGTGGTGAGCAGGACGAGACCGTGTCGGGTGTGCACCGTGTCACCCTCGGCGAGGGC
This sequence comes from Nocardioidaceae bacterium, assembly GCA_040006355.1. Taxonomy (GTDB): domain Bacteria; phylum Actinomycetota; class Actinomycetes; order Propionibacteriales; family Nocardioidaceae; genus Nocardioides_B. The sequence continues at coordinate 620 of JBDTXF010000575.1, forward strand.
GACGGTGTGAGCGGCCGCGGACTGGCCGTAGACCTCGAACGCCGCGGTGGCATCCAGCTCGCCCACACCGCTCTCCAGCGCGATGTCGACGCTCGGACGGAACCACGGCATCACGTAGTTGAGCCCCACGGGCCAGTCGTGGGCAGCGAAGTGATCCTCAGGGATGTCGGTTGACTGGGTCGGGGTCCACCGCAGCTCCGGGTGCAGGTTCGCCACTCGTCGAGCCTCAACGGGCCCGGCGAGCTCGGCCACCAGATGAAGCGCTGCCGGGACACCGGAGCTCACCGCAGCGGTCGTGGTCACGGATCCGTCCTCGACGTAGCGGCGCCCGCGCATCCAGTGCACAGCAGGACGGCTCTTCTCCAGGGCGCTGATGCGAGACCAATGACTGGTGGCGTTCAGCCCGTCGAGAATCCCGGTGGGAGCGAGGACGAGCGACCCGCTGCACACGCCCAGGACCTTGGCTCCGTCGTGGTGCTGCCGGGCGACCCAGGTGCGCAAAGGGGCTTCTTGACCTCCCGTCGGCTGGGTGAGCCCGGGCACGACCACCAGGTCGGGCCTCAGGGCAGGGTCCGCGTCGACGTGGGCGAACGTGTACGTCGGAACGACCGCTGGCGCGCCCTCAAGGGGTGCAGGAGTCGGGGCGTCGGCGACCACGTAGGTGGTGAACGCGGGCGAGCTCGCAAAGATGTCGTACGGCGCGAGGAGGTCGCTGGCGACGGTGCCGCTCGCGCCGACGACGAACGCGACCACGAGCCGCCGACCGTGCCGGACGGCTGAGGGGTCCACCGCAAGGCGAGGCTCGGCGTACCGCAGCGACGCCGAGGACGGTCCGGTCGAGAAGGCAGGGACCGGCTGATGGGTGCTCCGACCGGTGACAACCACGCCGGCGAAGGCGGCGCCGGCAAGTGTGGTGAGTCCGAGGGCGAAGGCCAGGGTCGTGCGGAGGACCCGGCGGAGCCACGTCCTCACCGAGGTTCGTGCACTGGTCGTCATTGCATGGCAGCTTTCTGAGGGCAGGAGTCGGCTGCAGATGTTGAGCCAGGTGGTGGCCGGTGGTAGTGGCAGTTGTCGATGGGTTCACTGTCGTCGGGTTCCTGAGCGCTCGACCCGGTCAAAGTGCCGGGTTTGCCTGAGTGCGTGCGAAGTCGGCGCCGCCGAATCTTCGCGGTACGGTCACGACGTGCTGCATGGGCGAGACCTCGAGTTGGCGCGTCTGGTCGCGCTCATCGAGGACGCCCGCGAGAGCACGGCCGGCTGCGTCGTGGTGCACGGGGAACCTGGCGTGGGGAAGTCGGCCCTCCTCGCGGAGGTCCTGTCCTCGGTGAGTGACGTGCGGGTGCTGCGCACCCAGGGGTTGGAGTCGGAGTCCCCGCTGGCGTTCGCGGCCCTCCACCGCCTCCTGCGACCCGTCCTTGGCTTCATCGAGGGGCTCCCGGGTCCGCAGGCGAACGCGCTCCGCGTTGCCTTCGGGCAGCAGGCGGGCACGGTTGAGCCGTTTCTGGTGGCGGTCGCGACCCTGTCGATGCTGACCGAGGCAGCCGAGGAGCAGTTGGTCGTCTGTGTGGTCGACGACGCGCAGTGGCTCGATGCGGCCTCGACCGACGCGCTGTTGTTCGCGACCCGCCGCCTCGAGGCGGACCGGGTCGCGATGGT